>JBFYTT010000297.1:0-3291 GCA_041300425.1 Roseiflexaceae bacterium | reverse complement strand
GTACACGCAGTGCGCAGAAGCCCCCGTTTGTCTATAACTCCAGCCACGAGCGGTGTTCTTTGTGTCTCAGCCAGACCTATCTAGCCACCGAACGATGCGGATTACTTCGTCCTGTGTGACTTGAGTTTGAAACTGTCTTCGGGATACCCACGGTGTTGTTCGCGGCGGGGATTTTTGTTGCCGACAGCATCGTACCCTGCAGAGAAATGCACTGCTTGTGCGGTGCAGAATGTCATGCGGTGTACTGCGCTCCCGTTTAGGTGAATATTCAAAACAATACCCCTCCCTGGTGAACATTCCACAGTGATTTTGCGGTTTTTTCGACAATTGGACACCCAGCCTTCTGCACGGATTCTGAACAAGCAAGCAAATATCGCATATACTTCTATAGGAGTTATGTGCAGGTTGGTCGGGGGGTCGCACAGGCGTCATCGCCTGGGTGTGTAACGGTGCGCAAGCGATATCATCCGTTTCAGCTGGTTTTCTCGGAGCGCGCTCGTCCGCTGACAAACGATACCGAGTGAGTGCGCTTCGATCACTGAGAACGTCGTCAGTGTGTGTATGTCCAATCCTGCACCGAAGTATTGCCGAGAATGCGGTCGGGTCTGAACCCGGGAGCAATCTCACCCATGTTGCATGGTTTGACACAAGGTATGTCCAATGCTGAAGAATCTACGTAAGCCTTCGATGTTTCGCAGTTTACGATTCCGTATGACGGTACTCAATGCAAGTACCACGGTGTTGTTGATAGTGTTCTTGCGAATCATGACGATTACGTGGCTGACCGATACATTTATACAAAGTGCAGACGCGGTGCTGTACCAACGACTAAGCACCGAGCTGGTCCAGCGCGAACTTCCACTGCCGTCACTATTGACCAACCCCCAGAACAATTTAAACGTGAAGAGTGCTGCGTACTTTAGTAACATCGAAGCATTACAACCGTTTTTGCCGACCGAAACTCCCAGTTTGTTAACATCAATGTTCGCAAGTCCCCTTACGGTCGGTACATATACACTGATTGCGAATAGCGATGGTATTCACATCGGCTCTGACAATGACATTCCCCCATTTCTGCTAAACGATGAAAGTTTGCGTGCATCTATGGATTCGCCCGATCAAGTAGATGTACGTTCTATCAAAGATGACCAAGGACATGACATACGAATCATTTCGATTCACATTCCCGAGAATCCGATCCGCTTCATCCAGGTCGGTCGACCGATGGCTGATTATGTGTCACTCGAGCGGCAACTGCGCTTTATTCTGCTGTATGTCGGATTTATCGGCATCATCTTTGTGATTCTCGCATCGTGGATCCTGTCGGGGTATTTTGTTGCACCGACAGAACGTGCATACGAGCTCCAGAAGCGCTTCATTACCAATGCAAGCCACGAGCTCCGCACACCATTGAGCATCGTGCGTGCATCGGCACAACTCGCGCTGATGGATGCGCCCAAGGATCATCCCCACACCGACCTGCTTAAGACGATTGTGGCCGAAAACAAGCACATGACCAATATGATTGACAATCTATTGACCATTGCACGGACTGAAGAGCGAATTCCCTCTGTCGACGCATATGACGTTATGCCGCATGTGCGCGAAGCGGTGACAGCCGTTGAACGGAGCGCACCCGGCCGTACCATCCAGATGCAGTGTACCCAAGCAACAATCATGAGCACGTACGACCCACACTACATCAGTCATATCATCCGCATCTTACTCGACAATGCGGTAGCTCATACCCCTGCAACGGCGGACATCGCAATCAACTGTGTTGTTGCAACGCACTCCATCGAAATCCACATCTGTGATACCGGTCCAGGTGTCCCTGCGGAGCATGTTGGTACTATCTTTGAACCGTTTGTCACCTATTCACGTGGTACCGGGCATCGAGGGAGCGGTATCGGCCTGAGTATCGCGCAGACGTTCGCTCGGGCTATGCATGCGGATTTACGCTACGAATCAAACAATCCACACGGGGCATGTTTTGTATTGGAACTCCCGATCTAACCCTATTCGGCGTGTGTAAGGAGTGGCCATGTGGGGATTTTTGCTGTTGGGTCTTTCGTTTGGCCTTCAAGCCAGCATCAATCCCGGTCCGTCGCTTACCCTCGCGATTTCTCGCTCTCTGCGCAACGGTCCCCGTGCGGGGATGCTCGTCACCATCGCCCCGTTGCTCACCGATGCACCGATTATTGCAGTCGCGACGCTGTTAGTCGGGAGCCTACCACGCACACTGTTTGGCTGGCTGGGTATCATCGGCGGCGCATATATCATCTGGCTTGGGGTTCGCGGCATGCGAGATGCATGGTCGCGCACCATTGATTTGGCTACATTGAGTACGAGTCGAAACGCCGCGGATGATGGCAGTATCACCTCGTTGTTCAGCGCGATGCTGGTCAACTTTCTCAACCCCAATCCGTACCTCTTTTGGGGGACCGCAGGCGGTCCCAACCTCGTTAAAGCCTGGACTGCACACGGCTTGCTGGGCGCAGCGCTGTTCGTGATTGGGTTTTATGTCATGCTGGTCGGTGTCCGTGCGACGCTCGCATATGTCATTGGCCGTAATCGCAGTGCGTTCTCGCCATCACTCTATCAAAGTCTGCTGATTGGCAGTGGGGGATTACTGTGTATACTCGGTGGAGTCCTCATGTACGACGGCTTGTATACAGTCTGGGGAAACAAATGAACCGTAAAGTACTCACGATTGCTGTCTTGATTGTGGTGGGCTTTTTTGGATACACTGCGTGGGCGACGAGCACCACCGGACCAACAGGTGCCGCAACGGGAGAAACTCTCTATCAGCGCCACTGTGCCGCATGTCACGGCAGCAACCTCGAAGGACAAGCCAATTGGCAAACCCAAAATGCCGATGGCAGTATGCCCGCTCCTCCGCACGATGAAACAGGACATACGTGGCATCATCGAGACAAATATCTTATCGAAGTGACACTCTATGGCGGGGCAGCAGTTACCGGGAACCCACTCAATCGCATGCCGGCATTTGGCCACGTACTGAGTGAAGCGGAAACAAGAGCTATATTTACTTACATCAAGAGCACCTGGTCAGATGAAATACGAGAACTGCAAAAGAACGGACATTGATTCTTTTATCTCAACCACCAAGCGGGGCTTATTGCGATAAGCCCCGGTCAACAACCAAATTATTGACCCAAAAATAGAATAACGGGCGACTACCCCGCTGCACGGGGCATGACGACCTCGCCCAATATTCCATCGACGGGCGACTACCCCGCTGCGCGGGGCATGACGACGTCGCCCCTG
>JBFYTT010000281.1:0-6837 GCA_041300425.1 Roseiflexaceae bacterium | reverse complement strand
GGGCGACTTGGGGCTGAGTTGGTTCGGTCGCAACCATGGACCATTCAGCAGTTTTGGGCATGGTGGTGCGACAAAAGGGCAAAAAGCGTTGTTCCGGTTCGTCCCCGAGCGGAACTTTGCGATCGCGATATTGACGAACAGCGACCTGGGGAGCATCGTACACGATGCTGCATGGGCGAGAGCGCTCGCTTTGTACCTCGACTACACACCAACGCCCCCGACCACACAAACGCGTGCATCTGATACTCTCATTGCGTATACCGGCACCTACCAAAATGTGTTGTCGTCGTTTAGCGTTAGTACATGGCAGGATGGCTTGGTTATCCACGAACAACCACGAGGTGGGTTCCCCACGCCGACGACCCCTGCAGGTCCACCGGTACCAGACATACGTACACAGTTCATTGGTGATGATAGTTTTATCTGCCTCGATGAACCACGGCGGGGAGAAGTCGGAGATTTTATTCGAGATAGTGATGGAAGCATCAGATACTTACGGATCGGTGGCCGTGCAAACCCGCGTATCAACTAGGAGCACCGTATGAAGCATCCAGACATCCAACCGGCCAATACACTCTGGCCGTGGTACCAACCCGAGGCAGCCCCGCACGCGTTCCGTGCCAAGGACATGCAGAGCGCACAGGATTGGCAGGTGCGGGCACGGAATGCATTAGCAGAGACATTCGGATTAGCACGCTTTGGCAGGGTGCCCTTTGATGCACGTACCGTAGAGCGCATTGATCGCGGCACATTTGTGCGTGAGAAGATTCTGCTGCGCACTGGGCTGCAGACGCTCATGCCGGTCTATATCCTTCACCCCAAACACATCAGTAAACCGGCTACGGTGTTGGCGTTTGCAGGGCACGGGTATGGGGTTGCCGACATTATCGGTCGGTGGGAAGACGGGTCGGAGCGCACGGTCCCTGATGGGTATCATCGGGATTTCGGAGTCGCATTATGTCATGCTGGATTTACGGTCGTCGCTCCCGAGATTACCTGCTTCGGTGAACGGACGACGGATTTTGCGCACTTGAACCGCGCAATGGGGCAACAAGAGCCCAATCCGTGCCACCACACCGCGATGTTGGCGTTCCACCTGGGCAGTTCGGTGCCTGCGATGCGGGTCCATGATGCGATACGGTTGGTGGATTACCTCGAGACCCGTGCCGACATTGATACAGACCGCCTCGGGGCGATGGGAATCTCGGGTGGTGGGATGCATACGTTGTTTTCTGCGGCCGTGGACACCCGCATCAAAGCGATGGTCATCAGCGGATATGTATCCAACTGGCGCGAGAGCATCTTTGCGATGCACCACTGTGCGTGTAACGTCGTGCCTGGAATGGCAGCGCACGGCGAGATGACGGATCTCCTCGCACTATTGGCGCCACGCCCGTTGCTGATTGAGTCGGGCGTGCAGGATCCGATTTTTCCCATCGCGTCGGTCCGCAGTGCCACACAACAAACGATGGCGCATTATGCGATGTTCGGTGCGAGTCAGCAGGTCGAAACGGATTTCTTCGAGGGGCGTCACGAGATCCACGGGACAGCAGCCTATCCGTTTTTGGCACGAGTGCTGCGCTAGCGCACACGCCAACGCCCGTTGCCTGCGGCAACGGGCGTTTGGTATTCTGAGCAACGTGGGGCAATCCAGTGGGTAACCGATAATGGTGGCGTCGTATCATGCATGATAGCGTGCGCGCGAAGCGCGTTTTCTATGCCGTGCGGAACGAGCCTCGCAGCTGTTGCATCGCTGCAATAAGGCGATCTTCGAGGGGGTCATTTGCGCAATCATCGATACGATTATTGAGAGTTAGCCATTCGATGGTCTCGGCGACGGCACTGGCCAATGGGATTTGGGGCCGCCAATCGGGGACGAGGTCGAGCAACGACTGTGGTGAAAAAACTTGGGTATGCCCGAGACACGTGGTCAACGCACTATAGCGCTCTGCATCAGCGGCGACCAGAATGTCCCACGGGATGGACACGGTCTGTAGTGGCACACCGAGTGCTTCTGCGGCGATCGTGTGCCATTGATGCCAGGTGGTTGGGGTTGGATTGACCACATGGATGACGCGCTGGTGCGCTGCCAGCATACCGCACAGTGCCACATAGGCACGTGCTGCATCAGCAGCGGGGAGAAACTGAAAGTAGTTGTCGCCTTCGTTGGCCTCGATGATGGGTTTGCCCTTGCGCAGACGGTCGATCCAATTGGTGCCCCAATCGACCTGACGGAAGAGTGGTTGCCCAGGACCAAAGGTGAACGAGGGCTTGACAATGGTAACAGGAGTCCCACCTGCTGCGGCCTGCCCGAGCAAATACTCATCGGCGGCGACTTTACCCGCACCGTAGCCGCCGTCATGACGGCCGTTGAGTGGGGCATCAATATCCTGAAAAAGCGCAGTGAACGGTGGGCCGTAGGTCATGACGGTCGATGTTTGGATGAGGTGACCGACATTGGGCAATGCGCGGATGGTCGATTTGGCATCGTCTGCAGTAAACGAAATCATATCGATTGCAACATCAAATGTTCGGCGCTGGAGGACTGCTTCGTAGGACTGACGGTCTGAACGATCGCCGCGGATGACCTCGACTTCGGGAGGCGGCACGTCGGTCCGTAAGCCGCGATTGTAGACCGTCACCGAATGACCGTGCACCAGGAGCTCGCGCACAATGGCACGGCTAATAGTACCGGTGCCACCAATAATCAATACATGCATGGAACGCTCGATTCTAGTGCATCGGAGAATAGCTGGTGGGATCCATCATGACACTGTCGACGCGCGACACCAACACACCATCGACTTCACTGGCTGCTTTGGCGGCATGCCAGCGCGGGTCATCGCGAAAGGCATTGAACATCCGTTCGCGTTCTTGGTGGGAGGGGAATGCAAGCAGATAGACCAAATCACCATGGAGCTCTCGTGCATCAACGGGTGTCCAAAATCCGACTACCGTCATGCCGTGGTCTCGGAACAGGTTGATGGTGTGGGTGGCAAAGCGCGCATGCATTGCGTCTTCTTTGCCGGGATGCGCCCAGTATGTCCGCAATTCATAGACCATGGGGGACTCCTTTAGCTGGGATCAGCTGCTCTGACCAAGATGGTATACAATCCATGCGTCCCGATCGGCTCGAATGTGTACGACTCCATCAACGCAAGTACATCGGTACGATTGTAGACGGTCGTGCGTACGACAATGGTACGAATGAGCGGAGCCTCGGTCTGGAGTTCGGCCTCGAGGAAATAGAGTTTGTTTTGGATGTGACCATCTAAGAATAACGCAGATTGGACCCGCGCGGTCATCTGTTTAAGGTTTTGCTCGAGATATCCCCAGTACAGTTCTGCTTCGGAGCGGACAGCGAGTTGTGGATACTCTGCCGAAATCACGACCATCGCGCCAGCAATCAACTCGGGCGCAAGCATCGGACCAGGGGGCGCGAGCTTGGCTACTTTTTCTGCGACCGCATATTCGGTCAACGCTACCTTCCAGAGGGCCCGCTCGAGTCCTACTGCGGCGATTCGTTTACTCGTGAGCTGTTGCCTCTGACGCAACAGCGATGAGGGTGAATCGGCCAGCAGTGCAACGTAACAGAGCAAGGCAAAGAGCACCACATAGCGTCGCCAGCGTGGCAACTGATAACGGAGAAACCGCGACGCGCTGGCAGCCACAATGCCTATCAACACCATGGGCACGGTCAGATAGAACATCCGCCAGTACGTGTTGGGTTGGGTGATGTACTCAATGACGCTCGGAGCAACCAACGGATTGAGATAGCCGAGAATCAACACGACATAGAACCACACGACCATCCGTCGCAACCGCGGGCGAAGCACGAAAAGACCAATAACAACGGTCAATGCGAGCAGGATTGGGGTAAATGGAAATCGCGCGTTGTACAGCAAGACAACGTGCCCCCAGAAATCAGCCGGCCAAAACTTGTTGGGGAGGCTGTCCGTCGTGGGTGTACGCGCGGCTGGGAGCCGGAGCCATACAGAGTACCCCAACACGGGTAACGTGCTAAATAACAGCATCAGTACACGCATCGAAGACTCGTTGATCCAAAGCAGAATCCAATGTGGGTGTTGGAGGCGCGCTTTGGTCACAAATGTCAGGACTGCCACCACCACGATGCAGTTCATCAACAAGATGAGCAAATAACCGGATGTTGTCAATCCTATCGCAGCGACCAATATCATGGTCACGATGAGCATATTGCGGAGTCGTGGTGATCGTAACAACACATAGGACTCGACGAGGAAAAGCGGGATACCACAGGCAATAAAGACAGCCTTGGCCTGCGCAAAGCGCAGCAGCGAATAGTGTAATGGTCCATACTGCGAATCACCGAGAATCAAAAGAACGAGCGCTGCGACAATGAATCCATGAATGGCATAACGAAAATTGCCGTAGAGGACAACAATACAGTAATACAGCACGAGTGCATAAAACACACCATTCAAAAACGGCAAACAGATATGTACCCATGTGAGAAAGTGCAATGGCACCGTCAGCGCGAGCGCTGCAGCAAAATACTCATATGGTCCCGATGTGGCCCAACGTGCAGACACGTAGGGTGTTGTTAAGGGGACGATACTGTGGATAACATTGGACATCGGCTGATCAGGATTTGCATACGCATAAAACGCATTGGCAAAATAATAGTAATCATCCGGATTGGGTCTGACAACGACGACGGCTATGATGCCGTAGACCACGGCAATGACCATGATATACACAATGTGGCGGCGGGGAATCTCGAATTGACTCAACCCAAAAAACGGTAAATCGACGAGGTCCCAACGTTGCCGCAACACATATAACGTCACGACCGATAGAAGCACCCCGGTGAGTGCAAAAAGCGTGTACGTCGAGAACGACCATTGCCACAGTTGGGCAAAAAACGTCAATCCCGTGATATATGAAAATGAGCACAGGACAGCAACGATTAATGTTCGTAGATTGAGGAGAAAACGCATGGGAGATTCCCCTACAATGGCGTAGCACGTAGCACCATGGGTTGATTGACGTTATCCCGTAATTGCCTTAGTCATGCGTGCCATCCCCTCGCGGATGAGTTCCATGCTCGTGGCATACGACATGCGCACAAACCCCGGAGCGCCAAATGCTGACCCACTGACAAGGCCAATGTGTGCGTGTTCGAGCATGGCTGCGGCAAATTCGTCGTCGGTATTGCATGTCACCCCGCAGGCGAGTTTTTTGCCCAAGAGGCCACGGATGTCCGGGAACACGTAGAATGCGCCCTCTGGGACATTGAGTGAGATGCCTGGGATGGAACTAAGAAGTTCGCCGATGACATCGCGGCGTTGCCGGAATGCACTTACCATCTTGGCGACTTCGGCGCTCATATCAATACTGCCGTCATACGCAGGCAGCGCAGCTGCTTGCGTAATCGACGAGGTGTGTGAGGTCGAATGACTCTGGATGCCTTTGATGGCGTCGATAATGTACTGCGGTCCGACCACAAAGCCCATCCGCCAACCTGTCATTGCAAATGCCTTGGATGCCCCATTGATGACGAGTGTCTGTTCGACGAGGTCTGGTGCAACACGGAGCCATCGTGCATACTGCGTGTAGACGATTGCGTCGTAGATTTCGTCGCTCATGACGACAATCTGTGGATGCGCCTTGATGACATCTGCGATGGCTCGGAGTTCTGTCGCCGAATAGACCGCTCCGGTTGGATTCGATGGGGAATTCAGCATAAAGACGCGTGTCTTGGGGGTGATTGCTGCTGCGAGCTGGGCTGCAGTAATGCGGAATCCGTTCTCTGCGGTTGCAGTGACGATGACCGGGGTGGCACCAGCGATTTTGGCCTGATCGACATAGCTGACCCAATACGGTGCAGGGATAATGACCTCGTCACCGGCATCACACAACGCCAAAAACGCAAGAAACAATGCTTCTTTGGCGCCATTGGTAACCGAGACCTGGTTTGCGCTGTATGCGACACCACAATCGGCACCGATATGATCTGCGACTGCCTTGCGTAGCTCAGCTGGTCCGCCAATGGGGGTGTATTTGGTCTGGTTTGTCTCGATTGCGTGGATACCTGCTGCTTTGATGGCTTCGGGTGTCGCAAAGTCGGGCTCCCCAGCACCAAACGAGATAACGTTTATGCCTTGGGCTTTGAGCGCAGCAACCTTGCCACCGAGTGCAGTGGTCGCAGAAGGCGTCAAGCGACTGAGTCGTTCAGACAATCGAATGGAACGCATGGGAGCCCTTTCTGTCAGTTATGGTCGTACCGAAACCCCGACCCCAGGTATGAGTGTGCCGATATGAACATACGAGACCCCGACCGCTGCACCGGCAGCAATCAGTGATTCGCAATCTGACTCGGGGAGGGTGACCAGTAGACCACCCGATGTTTGTGGGTCGTAGAGCGTGTCGATAGCCGTGGATGCAATGGATGCGTCATAGTGGACAAGCCCTTGGGATTCGTAGAGCGTACGGTTCCGCTGCAATCCTCCTGGTACAACGCCCGCAGCAGCAAGCGTCGCAACGGTAGGTAGCAACGGTATGTACTCGACAGAAATCTCTGCACACAGCCCCGTGTCTTTGGTCATTTCGAGCAAATGCCCGATAAGCCCAAATCCAGTCACATCAGTCATACAGGTAACATCGTGGGCGATGGCTGTTTTGGAGGCCATCAGGTTCAGTTGCTTCATCGAAGTCACTGCCGCATCAAATGCGGACTGGTCGACACAATCGCGCATGGCGGCAGTGGTGATGATACCTGTCCCGAGCGGTTTACTGAGCAAAATACAGTGACCATTGATTAACTGGCTTTTGACAGCAATGTGATCGGGATGCACC
>JBFYTT010000269.1:0-3932 GCA_041300425.1 Roseiflexaceae bacterium | reverse complement strand
CTGTTGTACTTTGCCCCTGGTGGCCCGATGACGGGCTTGCGGCAGACGCAGCAAAGCGGCCGCAACAAAATGTCTGCGGACGACATCGCCCGCATCAAACAGCGCTTCGAACTCGATTTGTATATCCCCTATCGATTTTCGCGGTGGTTGGTCGGATTCCCGGCAGGCCCCGTCACTATCGCCGGCCAGACTTTTTTGGCCGATGTTGCCGTTGGCTGCAAAACCCCAGGTTTGGTTCGTTTGCGCTACCCAGATGGTCGCACCGAGATCGTCGAAGAAGGCTGTGAAGTCCCGATTACCTTTGCTGATTTGGTCGACCGGCGTACCTCCCGCGGGATTCTTTTTGGTGACTTTGGTCTCTCACAGGTCATATTGCGTGACCGCCCGATTTCGACCCTTATCGCGAGTCGACTGCCCTACACGTTGCAGTTGATGGGCGCTTCTATATTGATTTCTATTGCTATCGGCGTGCCCCTGGGTATCTACTCGGCCGTGCGCCAGTATTCGCGCTTTGATTATGCGATGACCACCGTATCATTCGTCGGGTCGTCGCTGCCAACGTTTGTCATCGGCATTATCTGTATCCTCGTCTTTGCCATTGGTGCCAAAGAAGCCGGGTTTATCTATTTGCCCCCTGGGAACGCGGTCAGCAACAAAGACTACGTCATCCCCTACATCGGTGAGGTGATAGCCTCGTCGACACTCGACCGCGTGTTGCACTTCATCATGCCACTCGGGGTATTGGTATTTGTCAACATCGCCGGCTATAGCCGCTTCATCCGCTCGGGCATGCTCGAGGTGCTACGCCAGGATTATGTGCGCACCGCCCGTGCCAAAGGGCTCCGCGAACGCACGGTGGTGCTCAAACACGCCTTGCGCAATGCGATTTTGCCGTTCATCACCCTGTTGGCGGGGGTCATGGCCGAGTTATTCGGCGGCGCTGCTATCACCGAGGCAATCTTCAATTGGCCGGGTCTCGGGCGCTTGCTGGTCGATTCGATCGAGCGCAACGACTACAGCGTGACGATGGGGTTGACGATGGTCAGCATTTTCTTATTGCTGCTGGGGTACCTCATCACCGATATTTTGTATAGCATCCTCGATCCACGCATTCGGCTTTCGTAGAAAAGACGCACCATGACGACACCGAATCAACGCCCCGCCGGCCAGTGGACGCTCATCTTTCGCCGCTTCAAGACGCATCGCGTCGCGATGTGGTGCCTGTATCTGATTACCACCATTTATGTATTGTCGATGTTTGCCACCGTGATTGCGCCCTATAAACGCGATGCAATCTCGCTCGACAACGCCTATACGACGCCGTTCAGCACTGCTCCCGACGGCTCGTACCATGTCTTTGGCACCGACCACTTAGGTCGCGACTTCTTTACCCGGTTGATTTATGCAGCCCGTGTCTCGTTGACGACTGCGCTGACCGTGACCACCATATCGACCATCATCGGTATCGTCGTCGGGCTGACTGCCGGGTACTTCGGTGGCTTCGTCGATACGATCACCTCACGCATGATCGAGTTCATCTCGACCTTCCCGACATTTACGTTGTTGCTGATTGCAGGCTCGATTGCCATCCAAAACAGTGAATCAATCCCTATTCCGGCGTTGATTTCGAAAGCCGTCGGCGCCATCATGGCCGTCAACGAGCGCGAGGGCAAGCAGGTGGTGATGATTATGATTATCTTCATCGCGCTGGGATGGACCGGGGTGGCTCGGTTTGTACGCGGCATGGTGTTGTCGATTCGCGAGCAGCTGTATGTCGAATCGTCGCGGGCCTTGGGCGCTTCGCATCTGCACAACATCATCACGCACGTGCTCCCCAACGCCATGCCGCCTATCATCGTGGCCTACACGTTGGGCTTGAGTGGGTCACTGGTGGCCGAGTCTGCGCTCAGCTTCCTCGGGTTCGGTATCCAGGACCCAACCCCGAGCTGGGGCAACATGCTGTCGTTCGCCAACAGTTACATGTTTAATTACCCGTGGATGCCGCTGGTGCCCACGCTGCCTATTTTGGTCTGCTCGCTGGCCATCAACTACATCGGTGACGGTCTGCGCGATGCGCTCGACCCGCGGGTGCAGAGCGAGGTCACCCGTGCCAAACGTGACGCACTGCTCAAAGCGATACGTGATCGGAGTGTAGCATCATGACCAGTCAACCACTCTTGTCGGTCAAAAATCTCAAGACGTATTTCTTTACACCGGGCGGTGTGGTCCAGGCCGTCGACGATATCAGCTTCGACGTGCCCACAGGCACGACGTTGGGTATCGTGGGCGAGTCTGGTAGTGGCAAAAGCGTGACATCGTTGTCGATTATGCGCTTGATTGGTGACCCGGGCGAAATCGTCGAGGGGAGCATCACCTTTGCCGGCACCGACATGCTGTCGTTGTCCGAGGAGCAGATGCGCAGCTACCGCGGCAACCGCATCTCGATGATCTTCCAACAGCCGACCTCGTGCCTCAACCCGGTCTATACCGTCGGCAGTCAGATTACCGAGGCGCTCCAGATCCACCAGAACATGACCCTCGAGCAAGCCAAAGTGCGTACCGTCGAGTTGCTCAAATTGGTCCGGTTGCCCGACGCAGAACAACGGATGAACTCGTACCCGCACGAGATATCCGGCGGGCAAGCACAGCGCATCATGATTGCCATGGCACTCGCCTGCAACCCCGAACTCCTGATTGCCGACGAGCCGACCACAGCGCTGGACGTGACCATTCAAGCCCAGATCCTCGAGCTGATGCGTGAGTTGCGCAAAACCGTCAACACCTCGATTATGTTGATTACCCACGACCTGGGAGTCATCGCCGAGATGGCTGATCGCGTCATCGTGATGTACGCTGGTCAGATTGTCGAAAACGCCACGGTGCACGAACTCTTCGATGAACCGCTCCATCCCTACACGCTGGCACTGCTCAACTCGATGCCCGTGTTGGGCGATGCAAGCAACCGCACCCTGCAGTCGATTGAGGGCACGGTGCCGATGATGATTAACCCCCCGCTCGGCTGCCGCTTTGCGGACCGGTGCGCCAAACGCTACGATGCCTGCGACAAAGCGCCACCACTCGTGCAGCACCACGGCCGGCAGGTCCGGTGTTGGTTGTATGCCACAGAGGGAGCACCTGCACAATGACCACTCCACTGCTCGAGGTCAAGAACCTCGTCAAATACTTCCCTATTCGGTCCGGTGTATTGCGCCGTGTGACCGGGCAGGTGCGCGCCGTCGACGACGTATCGTTCACCATCAACAAGGGCGAAACCCTGGGTTTGGTAGGCGAATCCGGGTGCGGCAAGACAACGGTTAGTCGCACGTTGCTACGCCTCATCCCTGCCACATCCGGCCAGGTATTGTTCGACGGGGCGCCCGTGTTGTCCGCCAATCGGGCCCAACAAAAAGCGTTCCGACGCAAGATGCAGATAATCTTCCAAGATCCATATGCGTCGTTGGATCCACGCCGGACCGTGGCCGAGAGCATCGCCGAGGGCCTGGTCATCCACGGCATAGGCACCCGTGACGAACAACAGGTCAAACTGCAGGCCATCATGGAGAAGGTCGGGTTGTCGCCAGCGTTACTCGAACGCTTCCCCCACGAGTTTTCGGGCGGGCAACGGCAACGCATCGGCATCGCCCGGGCATTGATTATGGAGCCCGAGCTGTTGGTCCTCGACGAGCCGGTATCGGCGCTCGATGTCAGCATCCAGGCACAAGTCCTCAATTTGCTGATCCAACTACAGCGTGACCTGGGGTTGACGTACCTGTTTGTGGCACACAATCTGGCGGTGGTCGAGTATGTGTCGACCCGGATTGGAGTCATGTATCTGGGCAAAATGGTCGAGCTCGCACCCCGTGCCGATGTCTTTGCACGACCGTTCCACCCCTACACCAAAGCGCTCAAGGCGGCAGTGCCGGTACCACGCC
>JBFYTT010000268.1:0-2843 GCA_041300425.1 Roseiflexaceae bacterium | reverse complement strand
ATGAAATGGGAACACTGCTTAAATATGTGTTTTATTGAAAAACAGACAATCATTTGCGCTTTTCCGGGCGAGCATCTTTGACGTCGAATAGACGTCTCCAGAGAGATTTTGCTGCGATGTTATGGCGTTCTTAAGGTAAAATGTAGCCCATAGAGGATTGCCTTAAGGAATATAGCAGATGATGGTGACAAAGATATACGGAGAGTGTCACATATGCTACAGTTCAACCGTTGGAGAATTGCGACAGGTTTAGCGTCGCTGATGATTATTCTGATGGTAGCGCCACTCGGTGTGATGGATGCCATGGCGGTTTTTGACGGGCTCATCATACTGCTGACAATCGCCTTCACCATTGTTGGTGTAAAGGTACAACAACGCGGTGGAGGCCGATTTGATCGGTTGTTTACCCGGTTGTCTGTGCCCGAACCCATTGTTGTACTAGCCGGAGTAGCGGTGTTACTTGTTGTTTCGATCCGGCAATACATCCAAATTGCGTCGCCAGATCTCGTAGAAGCGACTGCCAGTATCAATCCTGATGCGCGCAGTCGCTATGCAATTGTCCAAAATTATAGTTACATGTGGGGCTGGCTCCTCATATTGTGGGGGGTGCGACCACAAATCGACCTGCGTGCGTGGTGGATTCGACACAAGCGCGAAGTGCTCCCAATTATCGGTTTGATGACGGCCGGTGCGGCGATGCGACTCATCTGGCTCGATGAGTATCCCAACATTCTCAATGGTGATGATGGGTTGATTGGGTGGTGGGCACGCACGATGTATACCGAGGCTGGGTCATTGTCGTATACGTTGACCGCAATGGATGGGGTGGGGACGTTTTATCTGACCCTTTTGCGCGGGCTTATCCGTACTTTTGGGAGCGAGGCGTGGGTGGTTCGGTTTATGCCGGCGCTCGCTGGGATATCGTCGATAGGCGCTATTTACCTGCTTGGTCGCACATTGTATGGCCAGCGCATTGGGTTCTTGAGTGCGTTGTTGTTGACATTCGCCCACACGCATATTCACTTTAGCCGCCAGGTTGCTGTTTCGTACATCTATGCGGCAATTTTTCTACCCGTGGTGTTGTGGGGAATATGGCGGTTGGTTGCGACGCGCAAAGCATGGCCGGCAGCGGTTGCAGCTTTCATGTTGACCATGCATGCGAATTTTTACGTCGACGCATGGGCGTGGGCGGTGTTATGTGGATTAATCTTGTTGTCGTGGTTGATTGTGGAACGACAGACGGTCATTCCAGCGCTACCAGCAATTGGACTGTTCGTGGGATTGGCGCTGTTGGGCTTCATGCCGCAGTTAATCTGGGCGGCTGTGCTCCCCGAGGAGTTTTTCTCTCGGTTGACTACCGATGGGTCTTTTGTATCGGGTTGGGTATATCAAGAGGCTGCACTCAACGATACGTCTGTTGTGTTGTTTGTGGTGTATCTATATCAAATGGCATTCGAAGCTATTCTGACGAGCCCGTTCATTGACTTCTACCATGCAAACGTGCCTATTTTGGATGTGATAACCGCAGTCCTCTTCTTTATTGGCATGGCGATTGTGCATAACCGGATTCATACCCGGCGCAGTATGTTGGTGCTTGGCTGGTTCTGGGGAGGTATGACTGCATTGGCGGTCTACACACTGCCGATTAGTTCGTACCACTATCGTTTGTTTGTGATTGTCCCGGTGCTGATGTTGCTGGCTGCAATAGGGTTGTCTTGGATCTGGGATAAGTTGCTGAACGTTGTTCCACGACGGTACGCGCTGGGTAGTGTTGCTGTGGTGCTCGGAGCAATCATTGCGATCAACAGTGAAGTCTATGTGAATGAACTTGCGTTGGTTTGTCGCTATGGGGTAGATCCGCAGACACAAAGAGCTGGAGCGGCGGCCCGATTTCTTGCAGAAAAGCCGGTCCGTGATACCGAAGTCATCATCGTCGGGCAACTCAACGACGTACATGCAGGCACATGGAAGTCGTTTGAGTACTTGAACGAATCGATCCAATTTTCGAATGCATGGCCCGACGAGCAGTATGATTTTGTGCCGTTGCGTGGTCGCGACGTGTACCTGTTGTATATCCCGGAACGGTTCCCCGAACGCGAATACATCGAGCAGGGTTTGGCTCCAATCGGCGACTACGAAACCATTACAATGTGTGGAGAACTGTATGGCTACCTGACGCATGTACGAGTACCGTGAAATGAATAAATCGGTGGTTCCGCGGCTCCGATCTCAACGCCTGACGATTGCGTCGGTGGTGACAATTTATCTCATTCTCATCGTTTTGCTGATCATCCCTACCTGGCGTGAGAGCAGCATCAGTACGATGCGAGATCGCCGTGTCTTGTACAACGAAATAACCAACGATATCGACGATATTACCTCTGCGCTGCTCGAAATGCGGGCCGCTGCGCGTGGCTATTTGATTACACAAGATACAATTTTTCGGCAAGATTATGTGCATGCGTACGAGCGCTTACAAATAGCGACAAGCGCGCTTCAACGCAACACCGCACAACAAACCGATGGGAGCATCGAGGTAGCGCGGGTAGAACTCGACGAGCTCATACGAGATTGGCGGCAGCAGCATCCTGAGTACCAAATGGCGCTTGTCGACGCTGGTCGTGCCGAGGATGCCCAAAAGGATTTCGCCCAAAACAACAATCGGGCGAAGTATGAGCAGGTACGTCAAAAGATTACCACGATCCGGTCTGCCGCTCACCTGCACGAGATGCAGATCCGAGACGAAGCGACGGTGTTTACAAATCAAGTGGTACTCATCAATAGCACGCTGATGTTCCTCGCATTCGTTGCAATGGCGTTGATAACGGTGGAGTATTATCGAC
>JBFYTT010000264.1:0-3879 GCA_041300425.1 Roseiflexaceae bacterium | reverse complement strand
CAAAGGGCTCGAATTCGATGCCGTGTTTGTCCCGAGTGCCAAAGGCTTTCACCTCCATGGCAAGACAAAGGGGATGAACTACAAGACCGGCACGTTGCTCTTGAACCCCGGGGATTCTCCGCAGATGCGCGAATATAACCGCCAAGAACACAACGAGGTCATCGCGACGTTCTATGTGGCCCTCACACGGGCCAAATGCTGGTTGTGGGTCAGTAGCTCGGTGCTGACTAAGCGTGAACGGGCGTTTTTTCGGCTTCTCGACGATGTACGCAACCAACCCGTTGCCGGAGTCAGCACCGAATATGTCGTTCCCGATCGTACGCAGACCAACCGCCGTCCGATCCAACCCGAACCAGCAATCGCGCTGGCTGCATTGCCGAGCAAACCCATCGTCAGTCTGAGCCCCTCGAGCTTCAGCGAACTCGTCCAATGCCCGCGACGCTACCGCTACACACGCAAGAGCGGCCTCGCAGGGGTGCAGCAAGCCGTCAAAGATCACACGGGACACACTATTGCTCGTTCGCCAAGCCAGAGCGCATACGCCCTGCCCGAGCCACAGACAGAAGATATTGCTACGCACATCGAAGCAGAAAACGAAACAGTCCCTGCGGAGCTCCATGGCGAAGGCATCGATGCGCGCATGCTCGGGACCCTTTTTCATCGCGTTTGTGAACTGCATACCGTTACTCCTGGTCGTTCTGCGCAGGATCTCATTGCCGCTGCAGTCGCTACCATTGGAGAACCCATCACCAGCGACACGCAGGCGACCTGCCTCGACCTCACAGAACGCTTTTTGGGGACGCCGCTCGCGCAGCCAATGGCGCAGCCGATCCTAAGTGAGCACCATATGAGCTGGACAGTCGAACGACCACAGGCAATTGTGCAATTCAACGGGATTATTGATCGCTTCGATGGGGTCAGCATCGTCGATTACAAAACAGACAACGAACGCGACGGGCTCGCAGCACGTCATGGTGATCAGTTACGGCTGTATGGCGCCGCAATTGCAACGACACACCTGCTGCCCGAGTCTCCACACCTCGTGCTCTACCACGCCCGCAGCGGAACCAGCGTTGCCGTCGACAACAGTCAACACGCCCTCGACGAAACCTATCAGCGACTCGATAACGCATTGGAGTGGGTCGTCAGCGGCTCATACCCTGCCATCCCTGTGGTGACCACTTGTGTACATTGTCCTGCCAAATGGCTCTGTCACGAAGGCAAACGCGTACTCGGCGACCAGCAGTAGCGTATCTGCGCACAGGATCCACGTGGGGGTACGGCTTATTTTTTCTTGGGCTTCAGCGGGCGCATCGGCCAGCGCGTTCCACTAAACGTGTCGCAAATCTGGCGGATCTCTGCATCCTGCGGGAAATACTGTCTCAGATGTGCCAACAGACCATCACTCGCACCGTGTTCGGCGAATGCCTCGGCAAGCGCAGATGCATCCGAATCAGCGCTCGCGAGGATTTGTTCGGTCGCCGTGACCTTCATCTCATACACAAACCGCGATGGTGTCGAACTCGGAAGGGCATCTCGTCCTAATCCGGGCTGTGGCAGTGGTATACCAATTGTCAGCAGTGTTTTGGCACGCGTGATTGCGACATAAAACAAGCGCCGCTCTTCTTCGATAGCATCCGAGGCCACCGGCAACGCCGTCGGGTCCAGCCGATCAAACACCTCGGGCGAACTGCCGGCTGCAGGCATGTAGCCTTCGACAGCGGATGGGATAAAAACCGCGTCGTACTCGAGACCTTTGGCGCGATAGACGGTCGTGAAGAGCACCTGTTGCGCCTCTGGGTGACCGGCCGTGTGGTCGGACTGTGCCAACCAGTCGAGGTACGCCGGTGGGCTCCAGCCGAGGTGCGAGGCTACTGCAACGAGTTGCCGGATTGCCACCGTGCGCTCTGCAGCAGCCTCGCCGCGTCCAAACGACCGTACGAAATGCTCATCAAGTCGAAGCGTCGTGCTCAACCACGACAGCACATCATACGCCGATGCTTCAGTGGCAAGCATGCGCACGAGGTGCTCACACAACGCCATCAGTTGGTCGATACGATCTTTGGTGAGTTGTGGAGTCTGCGCATCGGTATGGAGTTCCTGCACGGCAGCCCGTATAGTGAGTCCACGGAGTTGGGCCTGACTCAGCATCTGTTGGATGCGGTCGCGCGCCAAACCACGCATCGGCGTATTGATGATACGCAAAAAACACGCAGCGACTCCTGCGTCGACCACGACATCGTAGGCATACCCGATGTGCAGGTAATCCGCCAAAATTTGATGTTCGCGCCGCTGATATACCGGGCCACGGCCCAAGACACGATACGGAATGCCCGCAAGCAGACACGCAATTTCGAATGACTGCAGTTGCCCGAGGGTGCGTCCCAAAACCACCACCGTCTGAGCACCGTGCTGCCGTACCCAATCTTGGAGTTGTAGGGCAAGCTGGGTATCGATCACCCCAGCAGTCTGTTGCTTGTCCTCGACGACGTCGACGACTGTTGTTTGATGCCATTGGAACGCAACGAGCGCTTTGGGGAATCGCACCGCGTTGCGGGCAATCACGTTGTACGCGGTCTGTGCAAGCAACGGCCCAAAACGAAAACTGACCGTCAATGGGTAATCAATAACAGGCCGTTCAGCGAGCCCACTCCCAAAGCGCGTCAGCAAGTAGTCGGGGCGTGCACCGCGCCACTCGTAAATGGTCTGATCGTCATCACCAACGACCATCACATCGGCATGTGTTCCAGCGACTGCCTCGACGAGGCGTTCTTGTCCATAATTGAAATCTTGGTATTCGTCGACGATGACCACACGCAGGTGGCCGACAGCCCGTTGCCAAAACTCTGGATGTGCGTGGGCTATCGAAAGGACAGTATCGACAAAATCATCGAACCCAAGAGCGCCCGCCTCTCCCCGAAACTCCTCAAAACGGGAATAGACGAGCGGGATGTCGCTACTGGTTGCGTGGGCAGCACGGTCGCCACCCGGTGGGATAAGTCC
Source organism: Roseiflexaceae bacterium (assembly GCA_041300425.1). GTDB lineage: Bacteria > Chloroflexota > Chloroflexia > Chloroflexales > Roseiflexaceae > UBA965. The sequence goes on along the minus strand of JBFYTT010000264.1, from coordinate 876 downwards.
TGACTTCCACAACGTAATCGCCGAAGCCACTGCATCGATGTCGACCGCGCCCTCTTCGATGATTCCCTCGCCCACGAGCGACTGCAGGGCGCGATACATGAGGATGCGGGAACGATCTGTGGCCTCGTCTAGCCACCATTCGCTGGGCTCTACAAGTAAGCCGGTACTGATAGCCTGCTTGATCCAACGAAAGCAGAACGAATGAAAGGTATCGACACGCGGCTGATCACGCTTGTCCGGCAAAACAGCTTCGATCCGCGCGCGAAGTTCATTGCGCGCCAGGGCGTTATACGCAAACACGCGTACGGTACTCGGATTGACCCCGAGTTCGTTGATGAGGTGGGCAACACGCAACACAATCGTGGTGGTTTTGCCCGACCCTGCAACTGCAAGGACACGTGCGTGATGTCGCAACGGGTGCGTAATGACGGCTTGTTGTTCGGATGTCGGCGCGAGTGATGTGTTGTTCATAGAAAAAGCGCCGCTCCCGCACGGAACGGCGCTCTCCACAGGGAAATTTAGTCGACCAATGAGCGCAAATAGCGCACTGACTTGACGAATCCTTCTTCGGGTGAGAAGGCGTCGTCTTCGTGTTCGACCGAGATGACTCCGTCGTAGCCGACTCGGCGCAAGGTGGTGATGAATTCGCCCCAGCGAATGCGGCCATAGCCTGGCAACACATAGCGCCACCAGCCATCACCGTTCGAACCCACCCGCGCCCGTCGGGTTGGATTCACCCAGACGTCTTTGGCATGTACATGGAAAATGCGCTTCTGGAACTCGCGCACACCGTCGATGTAGTCAATCTCTTGCCAATCGAGGTGGGATGGGTCGTAGTTCAGACCCAAATGTGCATCCGGCAAAACTTCGAAAATT
>JBFYTT010000255.1:0-2800 GCA_041300425.1 Roseiflexaceae bacterium | reverse complement strand
GTATCATGGTCATCGGCGGAGACGGCTACTTGGGATGGCCGACTGCACTGCATCTATCAGCCCGCGGACACGATGTCGCCATCGTCGACAACCTTGTTCGCCGGAGCTACGATCACGAACTGGGCACGCATAGTTTGACCGACATCCCCTCGATCCACGAGCGTGTGGCGGTCTGGCATGCGCTGACCGGTCACCGTATCACCCTGGGGATCGGGGACATCTGTGAGTATTCGTTTTTTGAGGCGTTTTTCGTCGATTTCGCACCGGAAGCGGTCGTCCATTTCGGCGAGCAACGCAGTGCCCCATACTCGATGATCGACCGGCGCCACGCAGTCTATACCCAGACCAACAACGTCGTCGGCACACTCAATCTGCTCTATGCTATCGCCGAACATGCACCCGATTGTCACTTGGTCAAGCTCGGCACGATGGGCGAGTATGGTACCCCCAATATCGACATCGAAGAAGGCTACCTGACTGTCACGCACAACGGCCGTACGGATACGCTCCCGTACCCCAAACAGCCGGGTTCGATGTACCATCTCTCCAAAGTCCACGACAGCCACAATATGATGTTTGCCTGCCGTGTCTGGGGATTGCGCGCGACCGACCTGAATCAGGGTGTCGTCTATGGGCTCGACACCGCCGAGACACAGCGAGACCCACGCTTGGTAACGCGATTCGACTATGATGCGGTGTTTGGGACGGCGCTCAATCGATTCATCGTGCAAGCAGTGTGTGGTATGCCGCTGAGTGTGTATGGGAAAGGCGGGCAGACGCGCGGATTCCTCGATATTCGCGACACCGTCGCCTGCGTCGAACTCGCACTCAACACGCCCGCACTGCGCGGCGAGTTCCGTGTGTTCAATCAGTTCACCGAACAGTTCAGCGTGCAACAACTCGCCGATATCGTGGTGCATGCTGCAGCCAAACACGGCATTGCAGCCCAGATTGCCCACGTCGCCAATCCGCGCATCGAAAAAGAAGAACACTACTACAACGCAGCGCACTCCAAACTCATCGATTTGGGCCTACAACCCCACTTCTTGAGCGATACATTAATCAACTCAGTGATGCAACACATCCATACCCTCAAGCATCTCGTCCGTCATGAACAGGTCATGCCCACCGTGCTATGGCGTAAGGAGTGAGGAGTTTTCAGTGAGTAGTGAGTAGTTTTCGAACAGCATATCCGGATTTCGCAATCTCACTACTCACTACTCACTACTCACTTCCATCGAATACCATACTCACGATCCATCCACTGGTAGGTTGGTGCGAACGTATCGTGTAGCTCAGTGCGTAATTCATTCGGGACACTCGCTGCTTCACCACGACCGGCATTCGCTTGTGGGAGTGCACGCTGCAGGTCATGCGCAGATGCGCCGATGTGTGTAAGCAGTCGTTCCCATGTGCCCGTGTGATTAGCGAACACATCTTCGCTGCGCAGAACAAGAAGTTGCGATGAGGCAAAAAACCGTCGATAGTGCATGATTTGCAGCTCGTACCGACTGCGCGACACGTAGCTGAAGCATTGGTGTGCAAGGTCTTGACTCCCTGGCTGTCGCAATCTGTCAGCCGCACCTTTTAGGCGCATCGGCTCGGCTGCCAGCGCTTCGGTCAAAGGAAGTGATTCTTTGCCACGCCGGACTTCGTGGAAGTAATGCGAAATCGTTCGTTCGACCGGGTCTCTGACCAGGACGATGAGTCTCACCGCTGGCAGCAGCGTGGCAATGCGTTCTGCCGCATAGGGATGGAATGCGTAGTATGGCGTGATGTCGCCACGGAGTTGCCCCCGCTGCGCTCCTGCGAAGTGATTCGCGTACCATTGCACACTTTTGTCATAAAACAAGGTAAAGTAATGTGCTTCTTTGGAAGCCGGCAAATAGATGCCCGGATGTTGGAGCAACCACTCGTGGACGCTGGTCGTGCCGGCTTTTTGTGCACCGATCACGATGAAGTGCGGTAACTTCAGTCCGCGCAATTCCTGCAGGGTATAGCGCCAGTTCATCGACAATCCCTCGTACACACGCATGTGTCAAGTATCGCACAAAAGCATTGGAGTGAGTAGTTTTCAGTGAGTAATGAGTTGTGTTCAGTGAGTAGTTGGAGCGCAAGACGCAACACCTACTCGCCACTCATTTCTACCCACCCGTTTACTCCCTTCCGCTGCAGCAATCATCTCACGCGTGGTGTCATGGCACGGAAAGGCAGTGACTTCGATGTTTTTGAGCAGGAGCAGCGACACACCAAACAACGCAATCTCGGTACCAAATGCCACGACGTACCCTGCATAGACACTGCCTTTTGCATAGCCACTCACCTCGCATAGAATGCCACTGAGCATGGTACCGCCGAAGCATACGAGAGCGTCGGCCACACCCCACGCGCCGATGAAGACGCCCACTTAGCCGGCGACGGTCATAGCGAGCAGCAATGCCAGATTGGCAGCAGTCGAGATACCCGACCCAAATACTGCCAACCCTGGCACCAGCAAACCGACCTGATAGACCGCGCCCGCCTCCACAATGATTTCTAAGTAGGCAGGCGATGACTTTTCCCAGCCCGGCGACGTTCTTCATACCGAAGTGCTTGGTCAATGGACTAGCGACCACCAAGTCAACCAAGAGGACGAGAAACACAAAAAATCGCTTGGCCTACGGATTGGCTGACACGGTATGCACGGGTTGCATGGTGCTGCACCGTTCCCCACTGACAGGCTGCTGTTCGCCGCGCCGTTCTACGCCGATGCCGCCGGGCGACCACACTTCCTCAGCGACACGTTGATCGAGTCCATGAT
>JBFYTT010000253.1:0-2968 GCA_041300425.1 Roseiflexaceae bacterium | reverse complement strand
GCTGGCGGTGATGAGGAGCATGGTGAGTGGTTCGGAAAAAAACGACCGGGCGTAGGGCCATAGACACGCGCCAGCAGCGGCATAGACAATGGTCCAGATGCGCCCTGAGCGTGGTAGGGTGGTGCGGTTGAGGAGCACCGTCAGGCAGGCGATGGCAGCGGCGGTGATCGGTGCGTTCACAAAACTGACAAGCAGGCGCGTTGCATCGGCGGCTACCAGCGTGCCGGGTGTGGTGAACAGCGCGACCACGAAACTGAGGGGAACGATGAGGAGGGATGGCAAAATGCCGTACGAGGCATAGCGACCGTAATTGATGCCGTCGCGCAGGGCAGACCAGGGCTGTCCATCGGCTTGACGCAGGGCGACGGATTGGGTATGCACGATTGCGTCGCTGACGGCAATCATGGTTTCTTCATCGGGGGCGTAGGTATGGCCGCTGGCAGTGAGGATATAAAAAGCAGAGCAAAGCCAAAAAACCAGCCATGGACGGATGTGTGCGGATGGAATGGTGACCTCTGAGGATACGATAGTGTCAAACCTATCATACTGTATCAGTGTGTGGTATGAGAAAACGCGGGTCGGTGCATTGCACCGACCCGCGTTTGTGGGGAGGGGGATGGACTAGAAGTCCATGCCGCCGCCGCCTTGTGGCATAGGAGCTGCCTTGTCTTCGGGCAGGTCGGCGATCAGGGCCTCGGTGGTGAGGATCAGAGCGGCAATCGAGATTGCGTTCTGAACGGCACTGCGGGTAACCTTGACCGGATCGATGATGCCTTCTTTGACGAGGTCGATGAACTCACCGTTCATGACGTTGTAGCCCAGGTTGGTGTTCTTTTTCTCGGCCTGGATGCGGCGGACTGCGTCGATGATGACGGAGCCTTCTTCGCCGGCATTGCGGGCCAAGATGCGCATTGGCTCTTCGAGCGCACGGCGCAGGATGCGGATGCCATAGGTCTCGTCTTCGTGCTCGACTTTGACGTTGTCAAGGGCCGAGATTGCGTTGATGAGGGCAACACCACCACCGGGGACGATACCTTCTTCGACGGCTGCGCGAGCGGTCGACAAGGCATCTTCGACACGGTGCTTCTTTTCTTTGAGCTCGGGCTCGGTCGAACCACCGACCTTGAGGACGGCGACACCACCGGCAAGCTTGGCCAGACGCTCCTGGAGCTTTTCGCGGTCGAAGTCACTGGTGGTCGAGTCGATTTGGGTGCGGATTTGCTCGATACGGGCCTTGATGGCCTTCTCGTTGCCGTTGCCTTCGATGATGGTGGTGTTGTCCTTGTCGGATACGATCCGGCGGGCACGACCAAGGTCTTCGATGGTGGCGGAGTCGAGCTTGCGGCCGACTTCTTCGGAGATCAACGTACCACCGGTGAGGATGGCGATGTCTTGGAGCATGGCCTTACGGCGATCGCCGAAGCCAGGAGCCTTGACACCGAGGACGTTGACGGTACCGCGGAGCTTGTTGACAACCAGGGTTGCCAGGGCTTCGCCGTCGATGTCTTCGGAGATGATGACCAAGTTCTTGGTGACAGTGAGAGCCTTCTCGAGGACCGGCAAGATCTCTTGGATGGCGCTGATCTTCTTGTCGGTGATGAGGATGTATGGGCTCTCGAGCTCAGCTTCCATGCGCTCGGAGTTGGTGACGAAGTAGGCCGAGATGTAGCCACGGTCGAACTGCATGCCTTCGGTGTATTCCTTTTCGAAGGCAATACCCTTGGATTCTTCGACGGTGATGACGCCATCTTTACCGACTTTTTCCATCACTTCGGCGATGATTTCGCCGATTTCGCGGTCAGCGGCCGAGATGGATGCCACGTGGGCAATGTCGGCGCGATCACGGATGGGGGTTGCCATATCGCGCAGTTTGGCGATGAGGGCTTCGGCACCACGGTCGAGACCGCGGCGAATCATCATCGGGTTGGCGCCAGCGGCGACCATCTTGAGGCCTTCGGTGACGATGGCCTGGGCAAGGACGGTTGCGGTGGTGGTGCCGTCGCCGGCGATGTCATTGGTCTTGGTGGCGACTTCGACCAACAAACGAGCGCCCATGTTTTCGAATGGGTCTTTGAGTTCGATTTCTTTGGCGACCGTGACACCATCGTGGGTGACGGTCGGAGCGCCGAACTTCTTGTCGATGGCGACGTTACGGCCCCGAGGTCCCAGGGTGGTCTTGACGGCGTCAGCGACGGCGTCTACACCACGCTTGAGGGCGCGACGAGCCTCTTCGTTGAAATAGAGTTGCTTAGGCATGTGTATCCACTCCTCAAATCAGACTGGTAGTTGGATTAACCCTGGATGACGCCGAGGATGTCTTTTTCGGCCAAAACCAAATAATCGACTTCGTCGACCTTGTACTCGGTGCCGCTGTACTTGGCGAACAGGACCTTGTCACCGACCTTGACACTCATCGGTACCAATGCACCTTCGTCCGTGCGACGGCCTTCGCCGACAGCGACGATTTCGCCCTCCATGGGGCGTTCTTTGCTGGCGGTGTCTGGAATGAACAACCCGCCCTTGGTCTTTTCCTCGCGCTCTGCCGGTTTGATGACAACCCGGTCGGCCAGCGGTCGGATGCGGAAGTTTGCAGCCATAGTGACGCTTCCCCTCATCTGCGATACATACATTTAGCAGTCATACAGTTCAACTGCTAACCATGACTAACTATAGATAATGCACCATCGCTTGTCAAGAGAAAAACTCGCACTCTCGGAGGGTGAGTGCTAACTCTAATAAAGAATTAGCACTCCGCTGTGCGTATCAGAGAGGGTGCGCGTGGTCGATTAGACGGCGGAATCTTTCTTCCACTTGATCGTAGGCATGACCAATTCGGGGCGCACGGCGTGTGCGCGTGCGCTGATGTGGGTCATCATGGACTCGATCAACGTGTCGCTGAGGAAGTGTGGTTGTAGGCCCAAATCGATGAGTTTGGAGTGCGCTGCGTTGTAGTAGTGTTCTTCTTTTT
>JBFYTT010000244.1:0-3062 GCA_041300425.1 Roseiflexaceae bacterium | reverse complement strand
ATTACTTCGCGCACATAGACAACATCGGTCTTCGTACCACGCTGTGTCTTGACCCAGAGCAGCGCCAACACAATCCAGGCGAATACGGTACGTTCGGCATAGTACCAGAGCGTCGATTTGTATAATCGCGACAGCCGTCCGATTCCAATGCGGGGGACATAGGTGACGTCCAGCGTATCAAATGGATTGGCTTCGGCGGTCATACGTGGGATGATGATTTGCAGATTTGGATGTTGTGTGCGTAATTCACGCAACGTCGAATACGTTTGTACCGCGTTGGCGGATCCGAGGGTCAAACTCGTCGGATAGGCAACATAACAAATCCGCATTGGTGCTTGCTGTTCTGTCATAACGATGTGTACATGTCCAATAAAGTGGCAGCGATTACACGGCTGCGAAAGTCTTGGGCGAACGGGATGCATCGTTCCGCGAGGTGTGCGTGCTGTGCGATAACCGTCAAGATTCCCTCCGCAATTGCGGGGCCGCTTTGTGGTTCTACGACAATACCGCAGCCCGCATCACGCACATAGTCACTGGCTCCTGTAGACGATGTGACGATCGGAGGGGTGCCGGCTGCAGCAGATTCGATGACTACACGACTGAACGACTCTGCGATAGACGGTACTATCGTCGTATCACTCCCTGCCAGGTAGGTACGTGCATCGTGATGGGCGATGCCCCCGACGATATGCACACGCTCTGCAACCCCCAACATGTGGGCTTGTGCTCTCAGGTATGCACCATAATCTCCGTACTTTGGGGTAGATCGATTATGGCCAACGATGAGGACATGTACGTTGCATCCTGCAGCCACAACTGCAGGGATGGCAGCGATGATGTATTCAATCCCTTTGAACGGATGAAGGCGATTTAAGCTCAACACAATGGTGGCGTCGTCGGGTATAGCGTATGTCGTACAGAGAAACGCACGCGCTGCTGCTTTTTCTGCCACGACACGCTCTGCATCAGCAAAAAAAGAATGCGCCGTGATGTTGTATGGCACCGCCTTGATACGCGCTGGAGGCGCACCATAGGTCAACGCAAGCGCAAGGATTTGGCGCGAGTCTGCACGTATACAATCTGACCGGCGGAAAAGCCAGCGTATGCAAGCGCGGACTGCTGCGAATCGGGCATATCCATAGTCAAACTCTGGCACACGCATAATGTCTGCGCCCGGCAGAGTCACCGCAAGTTTGCTCTCTGCAGGTTTGGTCAGCATGACTGCAATCCCCAGCGGAAATGCGGTTTCGACATGGATGACATCGTAGTGCGGTTGCGTACGAAAAAACGCCCCGAAGCTGTCTACGGCGCCCAACAAGTACGGGTAACTGGTAAGCCACTGCCCCAGTCGATTGCCTGCTGCAACGAACCGCGTCGCCCGTGTTGGGAGGGAGAATACGTGTATGCCATCGACCACGCGTGTGCTGATGTGCCGCATTGTTGAGGTCATAGTTGCTATTTCGACCGTATGGCCTTGGGCACACCACTCGGCAATCACTTCCGTATGGATTTGATTGCCGAGCGCATTGTCATCGTATCGTGGGATGCAGTAGAGTATCCGCATCGACTACTCCTGTTGTCCTGATTTGCCCTTCTTGTAGGCCAACATGACATACATCGGATCGGTCGAGTCGAACATTTCTTCTAACGGATGGATAATCCACGCCAGCAAGATATCTTTGATGACGAGTGTGCGCCAATATTTGGTCAACGGTGTTTCGTGGTACCGACCATTGAGAATACTCCGACCGAAGGCACTGCGGGCAGTGACGATTGCATCAGCCGGGTCGAGGTAGACCTCTTTGAGGTCTTGGTCGGTATAAAACCGAAAGAACGATCCGCTTTTGCCGACCTGATCGAAAGTATTTTTGGCGACTTGGGCGAAATTCCTGATGCCCTTCATGAAGGATGTGCGTTCCGTGCTTGTGTATGGGAGTGTCATCACAGCAACACCATCGTCCGAGAGCACTCGTGCTATTTCGCGACCCACCGCATGATCATCAGGAATGTGCTCGAGCGAGGACACTGCGCTGATGCGCTGGACTACCCCATCGCGAAACGGCATTTTGGTTGCATCGGCCACAATCGGTATCAAACGGCCATCGCCGGGTTGGGCTGTCTCACGACGCTTTTGCGCCTGCCAGCGTACCCGATCGGCATCGAGTTCTATGATGATGACATCTAGACCTGTTTTGGTCAGCATATGGGGATATGTCGACGTGCCTGAACCGATGTCGACAATGACGTCGCCCGGCTTGGCATTGAGATGCCGAGTAACCCATGGATACTCGATAATCCGCCATAAACTAAAATCATTCACGGTGCGCCACAGGATACGCGGACCATTCAACGATATTTCAAAAAGCAAGGCACGAATACTCGACAACGTCACCATAATATGCAGTTCCTCTCATTCCGAAGCGGTCGTATTATAGCACAGCGGCCTGATTGACCCTGGTGATGTGTGACTGATACGCGTCCAACGTCCGTTGTGCAACGATATCTGGGTCGTACGTCGCATGGACATACGCTTTACCGCGTTCCACCAGCGCACCACGCAAGCGTTCATCCCTCAACAGGCGCAGGACTGCGTCTGCTAGGTCAGAGGGATCATTGTATCGTGTCAGCAGACCCGTCTCGTTGTGCGAGACAATCTCGTTGCCTGCAGCACAATCGGTAGTTACAACCGCACATCCTGCTGCCATTGCTTCTATCGGAGGAATCCCAAATCCTTCGTAGCGGCTCGGCGCCACCAAAATATGTGCTGATTCTAAGAGCGCGACTTTATGTGCTTCGTCGACGCGCGTACGGATGTCAATGTACGATCGTACTCCACGTGCTGTTGCACGTGCTTCGAGCGCCTCGAGTTGACTCGTATTATGCGTCACCATAATGACCGTGAGATCGCGCTGTGTAGCGACAATCTTCGGGAGTGCATCGACCAAGATGTCCCACCCTTTGCGGGGAACAAGCTGCCCAATAAACAGCAGTGTCGGGGTGCTTGCACGGTCACGCGGCGGAGGGGTCTGATACTGCGATAACACAATCGAATTCGGGATGAC
>JBFYTT010000205.1:0-4230 GCA_041300425.1 Roseiflexaceae bacterium | reverse complement strand
TGCGTTCGAGCGGAACTCCTAGTGTTGCGATGATTGATTTTTCGTGATTCGAAAGGGCGAATATACCATCGTAGCGGAGGAGTGGTGCATGAATAAGGTAATTGCGAAATGTCCGGCGCGGATGCTGACCCTTGCGCAACGCGCTCCACAGAGCAGTTTCGTCCATGTACAATTTTTCGGGAGTGAGTGGGTTATCCAGCGGTTGCTCGCGGTTCACGACGAGATCACCATCATGCAATATCCCATGCGGGGTGAGCACCATCGGTACCGTGCCACGCCAGTGGAGTTGTGCCTGGTATGCAAGCAGATGTCGCAGATGATGAACATGGATAATATCGGGTTTGGGAATCTGGCGTGCAAACCGCCAGAGATCATACGACACGAACCCGAACGTGCGACACCGGTACACGGTCAGTCCGGGGGCGTAGACTTCGATTTGTGGTTGGGTACGGTCATGCCAATATTCAATTGCAGTAACGGTGTGGCCTTGGGCTGCCAGAGTCCGGGCGAGGACAAACTCGGGCCGACTCGGATATCGACGGTCAAATCCATAGGTCGAGATTTGAATAATATGCATATCAGATACCCCGTACAGTGCGATAGACGGATTCGATACGGTCGGTTACCGCTGACCACGCGAATTGACTCGCCCATGTGGGTGCGGACTGTGCGAGGCGTTGACGCAGTGCGGGGTCGTTGATGAGCGTGCGAATGCACGCTGCGAGTGCGGCTGCATCACGTGGCGGATAAAAAAGTCCGGTTTGGCCTTCGGACACCACTTCGACAAATCCACCAAATCGCGAAGCGATAACGGGCAGCCCACAGGCTTGTGCCTCGACAAGACCTATCCCAAATGTCTCGCTTGCGTAGCTCGAGGCAACCAGTGCATGGTGTTGCTGCATCAGCGCAGGGAGCTCAAGGCGCGGCACGGATCCGAGGAACGACACGCGACCAGAGACGCCGAGGCTGTCTGCATGTGCTTGGAGCAGCGTCCGGTCATTGCCGTCACCCGCGATTGTCAACGTCGCATCAAGGACGGTCGCAAGCGCCTCTAATACGGTACGTACACCCTTCCATTCTTGTAATCTGCCCACAAACAGCAATCTGAATGGTGCCGAAGGGAGTAGTCCACTCTGCGGCGAAGGATGAAAGACGCGGGTATCAATCCCGTTGTACACCACGCTGATCGGGATTTGGTAGCGTGCGTGAACCGTTGTTGCGTTAAATGCGCTACAACTCACGGCTGCGTCCATCTGTCGCGCCAACCAGCGATCCCCGCGGAAAAAGTCTTCGCCATGGCATCCAAGGACCACTGCGGCCCCGGTCAGGCGTGCCGCGATGAGTGCCGGCAGCATGTCATATGGCTTCTGGATGTGGATGATATCGTATCGGCCCCAAATCAGCTGCGGCAACGCACACAGCGCAAAACTGAGTCGTTCCAGCAGCTTCCGTTCTGCATAGGCACGTGCGAGGCCTGGAATCCAAGCAAACGCAGACCGGTCGATGAACGCAAATGTACGCACGGTGAGTGTGCTGTTCGCTTCGCGCCGTGGACCTTGCCCTCCAAAAATGTCGACCGTGTGCCCCCGGTCATGCAACTGCGACGCGAGGTCCCACACAAAACTTTCGACACCACCGTAGGCAGTAGTGGTGGTCAGATTATAAAGAGCAATGCGCATCACAACACCCGCATGATGAATCGTTTGAACGGGAGCTTCATCTGAGCTATCTGATCACGGTCGGACGGCACAAGGCCGCCCAACATCCGGAACGCCACAAAGAACACCAATGCGTTCCCGATAGTCACCAACGCATAACTCGGGAGCAACGCAAGCCGTGCAGACAGTGCAAGTCCGTCCCCAATAGCAGGCATCACAAGATGGCACGCGTACAGTGATGCTGCCATGATGCCACTCGCGGCGCACACGCGGAGCATAAACTGCCACGGCCACTGCAATCCAATGCGGCGCCATCCCCAAAATGTCGCCCACAAGCCCGCAAGTAATCGTGCCGAACCGTAGGCAATTGCCAAACCGACCACGCCATAGCTCGGCGACAACATGAACCCCAACGGGATAACCACCAGCGTCAGCATCCGGCCGATGGTCACCAGCCGAAGTTCTTCGTAGACGATTAGGACGTTGTGGGCCATGGTGAGCAAGCTTTCAATAAACAGACAGGGAACGAGTACGTACACAATCAGCACCGCTTCGGTGTACTGTGGCGTCAATATCCGCAGCGCTGCGTGGGCGAGCAGTACCAAGGCAACCCCACCCGGCACCAATAGCAACATCTGTATGCGCACAATCGAACCAAATGCACCTTGTATCGTGCCGCCTTCGCCGCTTCGTACCCGGGTAAACAGTGGGACGGTTATCCCTACTAACGGGGTATACAAATACGACAGCACCATCCCCACTAGAGATGCGCCAGCCCATAACAAGGCGGCATCCGTGATGCTACTGGTCAGATAGACAGCAAACGATTTGCTCGCAATAAAATCCGTCATCGTCATAAAATACGACACACCGGTGTAGCGCAGAAATCCCGCCGGAATCCAGCGGAACGCAACCGTATCGTCGGGTACCGGAGGATCAGTCGCCCCACGCCATACCACCAGCACTTGCCAAGCAGCAACCCCAACGGCTATTGCAGGGGCCAGCGCCACCGTTACCAGGATCCCAATCACGCTCCAGCGCAACGGGTCGGTGGTCAACTGCGCCAAGATAATTGCACAGACGGCCAAGAGTTGCGGTAACAACCCGGCCAATAAACTTATCCCATTCCAGGCCCGTTGCTTGAAAAAACTGTTCAGAAACGCCATTAACATGTCGTATGCGACGCCCGAGATGAGCATCAGAATGATGATGGTGATGAACAACCAGCCGTTCGTCCCCAATAACTCTTGGAGTAGCGTCTGCGACACGACATCGATGCGCGTATCGGCACGGACCTTATCTGCAAGTGTGCCGAGATAGGCGGATTGCTGCCAAATCAGTGCGCCAGCAATCGCCGTCAAGACGATTGCTTGTGCCCAGAACACACTCAACAGCATGCGCAAAACGCCTGCCTGGCCGTGGGATTTCATCGTTTCGGGGATGAATTTGGGGAGCGCACGGGTCGTACCGAGGTCGATCCATGTTCCAAACGCCGAAGATGCACCACTAATCAGGGCCAGCAACCCATATGCTGCAATCGGCAAAACGGTGAGTTTGAGTGCCGTTGCTGCGATTTCTGCGAGCATGCGCAACGGCACAAACACCGTGTTCCACAACACCGCGCGCGAGACTTGATGCTGCAATGATGGTTGTTTGGGGTCGCTCATGCGCACTCTTTGCGGAGAACCAACTCGAACATGCCTACATACCAGGCCCGTTGGGCACGATACGCGAGTGTTTCGAGCCCTATTCGCCGCAAAACTGAACGGATAAACCGTCGCGATGGTTTTTTGCTGACAAATTGACCACTGCGGAGTGCATCTTCGTTCATGTCGGTCGTCGCAAACCCTTGAGTCGCTGCCAGCCTACAGAATGCAGGGTAATCATAATAATGCATCGCACTCAAGCGCTGCATATCGGTAAATCGGCTGTTGTCTTTGCTTCGGCCAACCCGAGCGATGTACCACTCGGCAATCCGCCGCGGAATCCAATTGAGACCGCGGATATGAAAGTGGGGGTCCATCCACGCACGTCGGTTGATGACCGTGAGAAAGAGCATACCGCCGGGTTTCAGTACCCGTTGAATTTCGGCGAGCATAGCAGCAGGTAGTTGCACATGTTCTATAACATCCCAACACACCACAAGGTCAAAAGCCTCATTTGCGTAGGGTAGATGCTCGCCCGCACCATTCAAAACAGGCACGTCGAGTCCATACCGATCAGCACGGAGCTGGATAATCTGACAGTACGGTAGATTATATTCAGACACCTGTACGTTTGCTCCACCGAGGGCTGCTGCAACGGCAAACCCCCCCATTCCTGCACCCAAATCGAGGATGTCTTTGCCTACCAACGATCCGGCAAAGCGTGAAATTTGACTAATCCGCTCTCCTTGGAACTGCTCCTGCAACAGGCGCCGTTCGCGCCACGACTGGTAGTCTCGGCGCCAAGTCATATGTGCAAGCCACGGATCGATGGCCGTTGCCAATGCATCGATCGATACAATCGGTTCAGGGAGTGAATTCATGGCAACACCAACGGCGCTCGGTCGATGCGAATAATCCATAACTGC
>JBFYTT010000191.1:0-2791 GCA_041300425.1 Roseiflexaceae bacterium | reverse complement strand
GAATACGACATCCTGGTGGCCACTGCCGTCATCGAGGTAGGCATCGACATCCCCAATGCGACGACGGTGCTCATCGAAGGTGCTGAACGCTTCGGATTGGCACAGCTCCACCAGTTCCGTGGCCGCGTCGGCCGTGGTGCACACAAGAGCTACTGCATTTTGGTCAGCGACAATGACTCGGACAATACCAGTGAACGCCTCAAAGCGATGGAAGAGACCCGCGATGGGTTCATCCTGGCCGAAAAAGACCTCCAACTGCGTGGCCCGGGTGAGTTTTTCGGCACGCGCCAAAGCGGCCTGCCCGATCTCAAAATCGCTAAACTCACCGACACAGACCTGTTGCTCAGTGCGCAATCCGAGGCCAAAATCATCCTGCGCGCCGACCCCGAGCTCGCCAGCATCGAACATGCCCTTCTCCGCGCGCAGGTCGAAGCCTTTTGGTCGCGTGCCATCGAAGCAAGTTAGGACCCGGCGTCGCACGTGCGGCAGCCAATGTCGGATTTTTCGAAAAAAGAAAACACCTAAATACGATATACTGTCGTAAGCATAACGAGACCAAAAAAAGGACAGGGGATGTCACATCCCAATAACGACCTCACGCCTATCACCGCCTGGACCATTACCCCCGAATGGCAAGCAAATCCGCTCGAGGCGCTCCTCGGCAGTGAGCTCGACCCCAAATACATGGCGCGCAGTCAAGCACGTGGTTTGGCGGTGCACCGTTCAGATTCGTTGCAGCGGATGGTGTTGCGCTGGGCCAAAAGCAGCAGGTTCCGCAACGCACAGGCCGTGGTCGAGCGCGAGCCACAGCGCATCGTCAGTCGGAATGTTTTTTTGTATGATCTCAAAACATCGACCGAAGTACGCAGCGAACCACATGCCAAGCGGATCCCACTCCCCACACGCTATGTCCCCCAGGCCGACGTGCCGCAGGATGTGTGGGATGTCGAGGTCCCCGAGTCTGCGCGCTATGTGCAGGTCAAACCGACGCCCATCCGCATCCCCGGTTCGGACCAGGTTGTGGTCTGCGAAGACTGTGACGGCCAAGGCGAACTCCTCTGTGCCGAGTGCACCGGCCGCGGTACCGTCGAACGCATGGTCAAAGTACGCGCTGTCGACGGGAGCGTGACGACACAGCAGCAAGAGCGTGCGTGTACGCCCTGCCAAGGATCGGGCATGATCGCCTGTCGGCGTTGCAACGCCCGCGGCGAGCTCCTCGAAGAGCAGATGTTTCTCTGGTCACGCATCACGCATACCCTGCATGGCGAAGACGACCCGACCACACCGCACCCGCGCCTGCTCAACCAGCATGCGCAGGTCATCTACCGCGATGCGGTGCGGCTCGACGACCCGCGCTGGCAACAGATTCCGGCCATCGCCGACCTTATCACGCAGGCGACGCGCGCACACGTGCACGACGGCGTCGTATTGGATGCCGAGTTGACCATCCGCGCCACGCCGCTCACCGACATCACGTACCACGTGGGGGGTCGGTCACGCTCCATTGCAGTCATCGGGTATACCAATGTTGTCGCAGCCGATCGATCGTTTTATGATTGGCGCTCGATTGCCGTCGTCGCGTTGGGCGTATTGGCAGCGATTATCGCAACGGCAATCGTAATCGCGTGGCGCTGACCGGGGGCGTACCCCTGCAACGGTAGTACTAGTAGGATACTCACCCGCCGCGACAGCGAGGAACGCTATGACCACTCGACTCTCACTCAAACAGATGCATTGGGACCTTGCACCAATCGCCCCCGCAGCGCATATCGATACGCTCGCCCAGGGCAGTCACATCAGCGCCTTCATGGCCCGGCTCTTGTACGGCCGTGGCTTTACGACGGTGCCTGCCATCCAACATTTTTTGGCGTGTCGTGATCCGCACCACGACCCATTGTTGATGCACGATATGCGGGCGGCCGCCCAGCGCGTCATCACCGCCATCCACGAGCAAGAGGCTATCGCCGTCTACGGTGATTTCGATGCCGACGGCATCACGGCAACCAGCCTGATTTGCGATGCGTTCCGTCAGCTCGGTGCCAACATCGCTCCATACATCCCACACCGCACTGCCGAGGGCTATGGCCTGAACCACGAGGCGATGCATCGCCTCGCCCAGAGCGGCGTCAAACTGTTGGTGACCGTTGACTGCGGTATCAGCAACGTCTCGGAGGTCGCCTTGGCCCGTGAACTGGGCATGGATGTCATTATCACCGACCACCACGCGCCGCCTGCAGAGATCCCCGTTGCCACTGCGTTGGTCAACCCTAAACTGCCGCAATGCCCCTACCCCGACAAAGGGCTCGTCGGCGTCGGCATTGCCTACAAACTCATCGAAGCAATTGGGCAACTGGGCATGCCCCTCAGTAGCGAACAGATGACCAATTTGCTCGATTTGGTCGCACTCGGGACCGTGGCGGATTTGGGGCCATTACAAGGAGAAAACCGGTCACTCGTGGCCCGTGGACTGCATGTCCTCGCCAACAGCCAACGGCCTGGCATCCGCGCCCTCATCGCTGTCGCAGGCATCACTCCAACTGCACTCAAAGCTGATGACATCGGCTTCAAGCTCGGACCGCGTATCAACGCTGCCGGTCGACTCGAAGACGCCGTGCCCGCCTACGAACTCCTCTTGACCGACGACTTCCTCGAGGCGCAGGCCAAAGCACAGCATCTCAACGAAACCAACATCGAACGGCAACACCAGACCAAACTCCTCCAAGAACGCGTCGCCGCAGCACTGACCGCCCAGCATGACACGCCCGATGCATATGATCGCATCATCGTGCAC
>JBFYTT010000160.1:0-5712 GCA_041300425.1 Roseiflexaceae bacterium | reverse complement strand
GTCGATGGCGACGATGGTATCACCGTGTACAGCAACGGCACCATCATGGAGAATGGTGCCGTGCTCATCCATGGTGACGACCGTTGCGTGACAGAGCAGCAGATCGATCGTGTGCATGTATTTTTCCTTTACGGGGTCGTCGATGCCGAACCGGGCACGCGGATATTGCAGCGCGTGCAATAGTAATCGTTGTCGTAGGCGGTTTTGTGTGTGAACCAATCACCGAGCATCTTTGTGTAGATGCGATCATGGTTGGCTTGGCGCCAGACAAACACCGAAAACATAGCCGTCATCACGATGATAAACGCCGCGATACCACTAAAAATCGCCGCTTCGCCGAAGCGATACCCGGGTGCAGGGTAATCAGTCCCCAGGGTGAACTGGCTTATTCCACCGATGATGACCGCCGCGGCGAAGGCGACCGAACCGCTCAGGATGACGGTCATACAGCCGAGGCCACCGGAGGTCCGTGGTTGGGGCATCGGTGCCAACCCGAGTTGGCTCCGCAACTCATTACTGCTGATGGGATTGGTGGCGACCTTGGCGACGGGGAGCACAGGCGCGCCACAGGTTGGGCATTGCACGTCAGTCATTGTCATGGTTATACCTCCCATTGTGCGGACCGCCGCGCACGTGCGGCGGCGATTGCTGCCCGGCGTTCGCCGAAGCCATCACGGCCGAGGAGCGCGTAGGTAGCGATTTTGCCGGCCTCGACCCCCGGTTGGTCGAAGGTGTTGATGTTGAGCAATGCGCCTGCGATGGCCGTCTGCATCTCGAGGAGCATAAACAGCTGCCCGATGGTAAATGCATTGATGGCAGGCAACGTGTGGGTCATATTGGGTCGGCCGGCGTCATTAAGCGCAATCGCCGTTGCCTGCTGCTCGGCATTAATGAGCTCGTTGAACGTATGTCCACCCAGGTACGCCACGCCCTCGAGGTCGGTGTAGGCCGACGGGATGGTGACGGTGTGTGCAAACGAATCGACCGCGATGAAGTTGACCAGCTTGTCGAACGGTCCTTCGACATACAACTGAACCTGCGAATGCTGATCGGTTGCACCCAGCGCGCGGATGGGCGTGGTGCCGACGTTGACCGTCTCGCCGCTGAGGCTGGTCTTTTTGCCCAGACTTTCGGCCCATAATTGCGCAAACCAATCCGAAATATGGCGCAAGTGGTGCGAGTACGGCATCATCACGACCATATTTTGGCCTTGTTTGGCGCAGAGCAGGTTGACGATGGCAGCCAATGCGGCTGGATTCTTGAGCACATCGGGGTTCGATGCAATCTGATACCCATAGGCTGCGCCGGCCAGCAACGCACGAATGTCGACGCCGGTGACTGCGGCAGAGAGCAGACCCACCGTACTCAACACCGAAAAGCGCCCGCCCACGTTGGGGGGCAACTCGAGCATCGGTAACCCTTCACGCAGACCGATCTGCCGCATGAAGCCGCTGCTGGGGTCGGTGGTGACGATGACGTGTTCTTTGAGGGCATTGGGGCCGAGGGTCTTGATGAGGTGCGCACGGACCGCCAAAAACGACGACATCGTCTCAGCCGTGGTACCTGATTTGGAGATAACGTTGTAGACCGTGCTGGCCGGATTGAGTGTCTCGATCAGGGCTGCGTTCAAATCGGGGTCCGAGTTGTCGATGACATACAAGCGCGGGTGTGTCCGTGTGCCGCGTGGCTGGTCGTTGTAGAAGGGGTGATTGAGTGCGGATTGCACGGCAATATTGCCCAATGCAGAGCCGCCGATGCCCAGCACGACGAAGTTTTCGACGTGCATCACCTTCTGCGCAGCAGCCAGGATGGCACTGATGTCTTGGGCGGGCAAATCGGGCCAGCCGAGGTGGGCGCGGTTGGCTTCGATGTCAGCCAACGCATTGCCAGCGGCAGCTGCCATTGCCTGGATGTCGACCGGGTCGATGCCGTGCGCGCCGACGACTGAGCGGAGGGTGTTATTGATGTCCAGCCGGATGCGCATCGACGATTGCCATTGGGGGTTGTGGTAATCCATTGTTCCTCGCTGCTCTCCTGTCTGTTTTACGGAGTGGGTTGCAGTGCTCGATAGGTTGCTTCGTCGATGAAGGCCCCACCGCTGATGGTTCGGCTCTGCTCGATGCGGTGTGTGTCGAATGTCAGCGTGGCCTGCATGACGCGGAAGCATTTGGTGTCCATGATGGGTTTGTTGACCACATAGCCGACCTCTACCTCGCGCTCGTTGTATTCGATTGCCAAATCGTTGTAGCGATCGATACGCACGCTGACCGTGCTTTGACAGCGGTCACAGCGCACATACAACACAATCGCGCGCTCGGGAGGGGTTAGTTGGATGCCAAAAATGCGTTTGAGCCAGCTCATCTACGTCCCTGCAAAAGATATTCTGAAGAGTATAGCACACCGCCGCAGATGCCTAATCGAGCGTGTGCACCACGCCCTCGGCGGCCCGGTAGAGGCGATCGCGCACTGCCGCGGCCACACCATCACCTCGCGGCTCGGCGATGACAATAAGACCGTACCCTTCGGCATCGGCAGCGCGCAGGGCGGCAAACAACGACCGCGCTATCTGCGCACTATCTGCCGCAGCACCGAGGCACATGGTATCGATTCCTTGCATCCCTGCGAATGGTTCGTCTTCGGTATAACAAAGCCAAATAATACGTTTTTTTGCATGCACATCCAGCACCGTTCGGCGCACCGCGGCAGAAGCACCGCGGAGCAACATGAGTGGTGTGCGGGGCGCATAGTGCTTGAGCAACATGCCTGGGGCTGGGGCTGCTTGGGTGGTATCCAACGTGCGTGTCACGATGCGGATGTCGCCGAGCACCGTACTCAATTGTTCGGCGCTGACACCGCCTTGGCGCAGGATGCGTGCGGGTGATTGGGTGATGTCGACAATGGTCGATTCGACGCCTATCCGGCATGGTCCGGCGTCGAGCACCATGGCAATGCGACCATCGAGGTCGTGCATGACGTGACGGCCGGTGGTGGGGCTGGGGTGCGAAAAAAGATTGGCCGACGGGGCCACCAACGGCGTCCCACTGGCACGGATCAGCGCAAGCGCGACCGGATGGGCCGGCATCCGTACTGCCACCGTGTCGAACCCGGCGGTAATCTGCGTACTCAACGCGGGGTGGCGCGGTAGCAGGATGGTCAATGGTCCAGGCCAGAAGGTCTCGGCCAACAGTGCAAATGCGGGGGGGAAGTCGGTCGCCACACCCGCCAGCTGCCCAATGTCGGCGATGTGCACGATGAGCGGGTCAGTCGTCGGTCGCCCTTTGGCAGCGAAAATGCGTGCCACTGCCGCCGGGTTGTGTGCGTCAGCGGCAAGGCCATACACCGTCTCGGTGGGCATGGCGACCAAGTCACCCGCCGCGATGTGGGCGGCAGCGGCAGCGATGAGGGTCTGGTCGGGCTGTGTCGCCGAAATCGAGCGTAGGACGGTCTTCATGCCAGTTGGTGGTAGCCGCCGCGGTAATAGACCAACGGCGCACGGTCGCTGACGTGGGCTTCGTTGAGGGCCCCGACCACAATCGAATGATCACCGCCCGGCAAGACGTGCGCCAGGGTGCATTCAAACGTGGCACAGGCATTGGCAATCACGGGTATGCCCGCCGCCGTGGTCGAACAATTGATGCCGGTGAATTTGTCGGTGATTTTGCTGGCAAAGTGCTGCGAAATAAACGCTTGATCCGCCGCCAAAATGCTCACCGCAAAAATACCTGACTTGAGGATGGCAGTGTGCGTGGGGAGTTGATTTTGGATGCAGACCAACAACAGCTGTGGCTTGAGCGACAATGACGTGAACGAACTCACGGTCATTCCATAGGCTGCATTGTCGTGGACCGTCGTTACGACGGTCACACCGCTCGTAAAACTCCCCATCGCTTTGCGAAACAATGCATCGTCTATTGGCATGAAATCCTGCTATCTGATGTGGCACTGCGACTCTTGCCCTCATTATAGTAGCAAAACCCAACCGACTGCAGTACCAGGCAATGCTACACTACAGGCACACAGGCTGCATATTGCGAAGGAAACACCATGCAGGCGATTTTGGATACCATACTGGCACAAACCCCTACGATTCTCATCGTATTGAGCATTCTCCTGGGCACGATGGTCATCGCCCGGCGCCTCCGCGTGGTGTCACAAGCAGGCGCAACGCGCATGGGGTTCCCGGCGGACATCGCCGCCCTGGCAGGTAGCGTCGTCTTTGTCGTCACGCTCCTCGTCGGCGCCTCGATTGCCTTTGCCCAGGGCGGCTGGGGGACCATGGCCTCGAGCTTTATGGCCGGCCTCGGGTTGGGTGGCGTGGTCGTCGCCTTGGCTATCCAAGACATCGCCAAAAGCTACACTGCCGGCATCATGCTGCTCTATTACCGGCCCTACCAGGTGGGCGACGAGGTCACCATCGCGGGCATCCGCGGTACGGTCACCGCCATGCGCCTGCATGTCACGGTCCTGCGCAACCATGCAGGCATGCTCGTGCACATCCCCAGCAACGTCATCAACGGCAGCGCCATCATCAATTACACCCGCTCGGGTCTGCGGCAACTGACGTTTGCGCTGACATTGCCGCGCAATAGCCCCTTCGAAGGCATCATCGACGCATTGCCGCGCATCGTCCAAGCGCTCCCCGTGGTGGCCGCCGAGCCACACTGCACCGCCGGCATCGCCGACATGCACGGCACACTGGTGACCATCCACGTCGTGGCATGGACTGCCGCCGAACACGACGACGACGGGTCGTGCCGCACCGCGGTCATCTTGGCCATCGACGCATACCTCGGCACCCAGACCGTTGCGCTCCGTGCGGGTTCGAGTGTCAACCAGGTCGATTAGGAGCAGACGTCGTAGCAGTATGAGAAAACCGCCCCGTTCCGCGTCGCGGAACGGGGCGGTTGCTGATCAAGGGTTATTCGCCGCGCGCCAGGTAGAACGTCATCGAATGCAACACTGACAACGGGTCAATGTAGCGCACCCAGACCCCCGAGGGGACCTGCAGCACTGTCGGCGCATAGCTCAACAGCGCGCGCACTCCCGCTTTGATGAGCACATCTGCCACGCCTTGGGCACGATCGGCAGGGACCGCGATGATCGCCATTTCGATGCGACGGGCCGATATCGTCTGGCCAATACTGTCACTGTGCTGGACCACAATCGTGCCCAACGGCTTGCCGACTTTGTCGGGGTTTGCGTCGAACACCGCCGCGATGTGGATCCCTTGTGCGCGGAACCCCTCGTAGCGCACAATGGCCTCACCCAACTGGCCCGCGCCGACAAGCGCCACTGCCCACGATCGGTCGAGACCGAGGATCTGATCAATCTGCTCGAGCAGCCGCTCCACATCATAACCAATGCCCTGTTTGCCGAACTCACCGAAGTACGACAAGTCCTTGCGAATCTGGGCGGCTGTCACATTGATGCGATCACCGAGTTCCTGCGACGAAACAGACAGCACACCTTCGTGCAACAGGTAGCGTAGGCTCCGCGCATATAGCGGGAGTCGACGCACAACGACGTCGGGTGGCATGACAGCACGGCTCACAAAAACTCCTCAGGTATAGTGGGATACAAGGTTATATGATATGTCGAGGATAGCACTATTTTTCACAACATGCAAGCATAGCCCATTTTGACGCAGTGGCGTGCTATACTATCATACATTTGTGTATGTCGTTTGACCGCTAAGAGGTATCGTGTATGCGC
>JBFYTT010000152.1:0-11631 GCA_041300425.1 Roseiflexaceae bacterium | reverse complement strand
TGCAATCAGCCAGCGCAACAATCGTCTGTACTCCCTGCATGCAGTCGTAGCACACGCACGAATGCAACCGCAGGAGTCGTCCTGCGGTATTGAATTACCGCTCGCTTGCGCAGAGTGGTTTTTTTGTTTTTCTTTCTTACTCAAATAAGGATAACGACATGCTTGGTCGTATATTACGGGCGATGAGTGGATTCTATTGGGTCGAAACCGCAGATGGCGTGATTGAGTGCAAACTGCGTGGAAGATTGAAGCGCATTGAACAGCAGAGCGAAATTGCCGTTATCGGCGATTTGGTAGATATCGCCATGGTAAGTCCAGGACAAGGAGCCATCGAAGCCGTGCATGAGCGCACGACGCGATTGTCACGTGTTGCTGTCGGGTCTCGTGGCCACAAAGAAGACCTCATAGTGGCCAATGTCGACCTCGTTATCGTGGTGGTAGCACTGGCTGACCCCGAGTTTCATCCGCGTATGCTAGACCGGTACCTGCTCATTTGTGAGCATAATAATCTCGAAGCCCGCATTGTCGCCAGCAAGTCTGATCTTGTCAGCCCAGAATTCGCTGCTGCGGCAATGGCGCCGTACGCGCGTATCGGGTACGAAACGCAGACCATGAGCACCTACACTGGTCACGGCATAGATGTCATAAAACAATGGTTGCCTGGCCGCATTAGTGTGGTGACTGGCAAATCAGGAGTGGGCAAGTCATCGCTCCTCAATGCCATTGATCCGGCGTTGGCGCTTTCGGTGGGGGCTGTGTCGACTACGCTCAATAAAGGACGCCACACGACAACGATGGCACAGCTGATTCCTTTGGGGAACGGCGGGTATGTTGCAGATACTCCCGGTATTCGTGAAATTGCCTTGTGGAACATCCCACAAGACGAACTCGAAAACGGGTTCCGTGAGTTTGTGCCGCTCTTGGGCGATTGCCGATTCAGTGACTGTATCCATCAAAATGAACCAGATTGCGCTATTCGTGCTGCAGTGGCTGCGGGGGGCATATCGCAAGTACGGTACGACAGCTATATCCGCTTACTTGTCGGGGAGGAATAAATGACGCAACCTATCTCCACGCCTCGCCAGTCAGTTATCGCCGGCGAGCGCATCTACCTCAGCACATTCCAGGTCGAAGATGTCCCGACACTCACTCGTTGGTTTAGCCAGCTCGATGTGACTGCGTTCATCGGGATGCAGGGAACCGCATACACACGCGAGCAAGAACAGCAGTGGTATGAAAATTATGTCAAGCAATCAAACACAGAACAGCATTTTGCCATTATCGATGCCCAAACCCATACACTTATTGGCAATGTGAGTCTGATGGACATCCGGCAACTGCATCAACGCGCAGAGCTCGGCATTGTAATTGGAGAGCGCGACTACTGGAGCAAGGGCTATGGACGTGAAGCAATCACGTTGATGTGCCAATACGGTGTTGCGTTCCTCAATTTGCAGACCATTTATCTGTGGTATGTGAGCTACAACGAGCGCGGACGCAAGAGTTACGAAGCAGCAGGATTTGTCGAGACTGGGCGCATACCAGAATCACGTCTCTTCAATGGCGTCCGCTACGACGATGTCGTGATGACCCTACATGCACGTAACCTGCCTATCACGTCATTGCAGGGGCAATTCGGTCAGCTGCCAATATAGGAGGAAGCACTGCTGTGGAAGTTTTTGACTCACGCTACTGTGCAGATCTCGGCGGCGGTTTTCTCATCAAATGGGCCGATGCACACACCGCACGCGCCTACGGGACCCTCTGCGATGTCGTGCTCCGACGCAGTGCTGACGCACCACTACGAACAATCTATGCCGATACCGTTGCAGAATGGATTGATGCTCATCCGCTGGTCGGAACACACGATATTGCGGTGGTTGTAGATCAACATGATGTCGTCATTGCGGGAGCTATTTTGCTTCGACAGCAGATGGATTACGCAGGAGTACAACTCGCCGTTGGTCGCCCCGAGATGGTCGTGTGCCACCCGGATTTCCGCAACAGAGGATTTATCCGCGAGATTTTTCGCCTTCTCCATGCAAAAAGTCATGCCCGGGGCGATGTGGTGCAAGCAATAACAGGGATTCCATTCTTTTACCGCCAATTCGGGTACGCATATGCCATTGACTTTGATCAACAATGCGTGGTGCGGTTTGACACGCTCCACACGCAGACTCCCAGTAGTCCAGAGGTGTTGATTCGGCGTGCACGCGCCGATGAATATGAGACGTTCGTTCGTTTGTATGACGCAGACCGGCTGAACCGTGGATTGCTGTGCACCACACCATTCGAGCGTCGTTATTTCGAACATCTCTGCAGCAGGAGGAGCTCGCTCATCGTTTTTGACCCGCTCCTGATTACCGATGTACAGGACAACCCAATCGGCTTTCTGTTGGTACACCGCGCCAACTACAACACCAACATCTGTGTGCTTGGTGCAGGCGTTGCTTTAGGTGTCAGTTGGCAACGGATTTTGACTCCCCTCATGCATGCACTCAACGGGTACCGATGCAACATAGCGATAACGAATCCTGCAATTCATGAACTCTCTGGGGTAAATTTTGTCCTTGACAGTATGCATCCGGTCTATGCACAGGTACAGCATGGATATGTCTTTACCACTCAGGAGTCCTACGCGTGGTATGTACGAGTGACAGACTACGCCCGATTGTTCACCATGCTGACTCCTCTCCTCGAGACGCGGGTGCAGCAGAGTTCTCTAGATGGATATACCGGGACGGTGAGTATTTCGTGCTATGGGAGTGGGGTTGTCCTGGAGTGGCAAGCCGGTCGGCTCAGCGCGGTACGCAATACACGTCCCCCCATCATGGGCGAAGGAACAGATGTTTGCCTGCCACGCGATACCTTTCTCATGCTGCTATTTGGGCGCAAGTCATGGACCGACATACGCCAGTGGCACCATGAAGCGTATGCAAGTACAGAGGCAACGCCGTTCATTGAGATTTTGTTTCCCAAGCAACCTTCGTGGTTCCAATGGATGAACTGAGGCACAGATGACCGACATATATGATGCACCAATCCAAATCGGCGACGATGCGGTGTTACGCTGGGGGACACCCGCAGACGTACACGGCTATGCCGAACTTGCATCGCATGCGTTTGTGATCGGGCCCGAAGCCGTACCGAACCCGAATGTCGCCGCGTATGCACAGGATTTGCTGAGCAACAATCATCCGTTGTGTCGCAGCAGTGATGTTGCACTCGTAACCCGACACGAAACCATCGTTGCTGCTGCTGCACTCATGACGCAGCCAATGCGCTATGGGGGCATAGCGTTGCCCGTCGGCCGACCTGAACTGGTATGCAGTCATCAATCTGTCCGTCAGCAAGGGTATGTCCGAGCAATTATGGAGCGGTTGCATGCAAAGAGTGCATCCCGTGGGGATGTGCTCCAAGTAATCACGGGCATCCCACACTACTATCATCAGTTCGGCTATGCTTGGAGCCTCGATTACAACGGCTATGCACGCATCGAAATAGCGGCACTCCCGCACATGGGTGAAGCACACCCACGAGTGACGATTCGACCCTTTGAGCGACACGAATATACAGCATTCAACAAACTCTATGAGCAGGAACTGGCGTCACGAACATTGGCTGTATCAACGCCATACCCCGAGGCGTTGTTCATTCATGGGATAGAAAGCACTGTGTCCACCGAAGGATTTCGTCCGTGCGGCATCTATGACGAAAACAATAGGTTAATTGGTTTCTGTATTTTGACCGTACGTATCTGGGAGGGCGTCAGTGCAGTCATGGCACTCGGTTTTACCGAGCACGGACGTGCAGTTACGCACCTGGTCCCCACATTACACGCAATCAACGCGATCAACCAAACATTACCGAAACCGGTTGACAGCCATCGCGATTATTTCGCGATCGACATACTCACCGACGGAGCACACCCGATCGCCAACATCCTGACTATCGTAGGGATTTCGCATACCGCGATTGCACCGTACACATGGTATCTGCGGATCCCCGATGTGCCACGGCTGCTGATGCATGTACGAAGCGTGCTCGAAGCGCGTCTGGCAGCGAGTGAACTGTCTGGGTACACCGGTGTCGTACACCTGACGTTTTATCGGCACGGTATCGCCATGCAATGGAACAATGGACTGCTTACCTCTGTGCTCCCCCGGACTGCTGAACCGTTTGGTGATTCGCCAGATGCTGGTTATCCTCTTGCTGCGTTTACGCAACAATTTAGTGGTTGGCGTTCGTTTGCAGAGCTGCGATCATGGTACCCCGATGTCTGGGCGACACCGGCGACGCGGGTGCTCCTGGACATTCTCTTCCCAAAAAGTATTTCACAGCTTCTCTGGATGAATTAAGAAGGACTCCTCATGAACCACGCAGACCCACACTACCAAGAGACACTCAAAGACGGCTACATCCTCCGCTGGGGCACAGACGCAGACAGGGCATCACTCGAACAGCTCTATGGCACTGTTTTTGGGGAGGAACACGAGACGGGATTCAATCAACACGTAGTTCGTTATGTCAATGGACTGTTAAGCGGGTCGCATCCGCACTGCTCGCCCGATGATTTCGCAGTCGTCACTGAACCAAATGGACGCGTCGTAGCGGCTACCATTTTGATGCGGATGAACATGGAATACGCGGGGACATACCTGCACGGTGGGCGTCCCGAAATCGTTGCGTCGTATGCCGAGGTGCGCAACCGCGGCTTTGTACGCAAAATCTTTGGGCTCATTCATGCACGGAGTGAACAACGCGGCGATGTGTTTCAAGGGATAACCGGAATCCCGTACTATTACAAACAATTTGGGTATGAGTATGCGGTGACGCTTGGTGGCAGTGTATCTGTGCCTGCGAGTGCAATTCCTGTCGCACCGCTGGACGAAGACCCATTCAGTATTCGGCCTGCACAACACGATGACATCATGCAACTCCAAATGTTGTACGAACGCGAACGCTCACGTATGCACGAACGGCTGCCGATGTTGGCGACCTCACGCATCGACGCACGCTATTGGCGCTGGGCAATCAGCGGGAGCCAGTCACATGAACCATGGAAGCCGTACATGATTATCAATCGCGCCGGTGAAGTGGTCGGATCCGTAGGTTTAGCTCGGATCCGTGGTATTGATGACATGGCGATGATGTTTTGCAACACAGAGCCCCACATACGGCTTGCAGACGTGTATACTTCATTGCTGCGAGCGGTTTTTGCAGCTGCACAACATGTCCCGACGTGGGATTCACGTACCAAACCGTGCACCGGTGTACGGTTGGTATTGGGGGTTGGACATCCGTTCTATGCGTTGGTTGCACAGTTGCCGAATGTTGCACACCCACCGTATGCGTGGTATATCCGCGTGGCAGATTTGGTCTCGTTTGTGGGGTGCATCTCAGCAGTACTCGAAAAACGACTTTCGCAGAGTGTATATGCAGGATATAGCGGGAATATTCTGTTTGATTTTTATCGCGGCGGTCTGCAACTGACCATTCAAAACGGGCGCATCAGTGCACAAATTTGGCCTGGAACACCAGGCGCACACGCTGCGTATCCGCCAAACGTGTTTCTCCAGCAGCTCTTTGGAATACATTCACTCGAAGAGCTTACTCGTGCGCACATGGACGTGCGCGCAAGTGGAGAACATGCACAACTGCTGGGAATTTTGTTCCCCAAGCAGACGTCGTGGCTGGCACCACTCGATTAACTAGCCAAACCAAACAGATTGTGCCTGTACTGTTTTTGGGGTTGCGCGCCCATAAAGGGTCAACACGATAGCAAACACCCCAATCCGACCCCACAGCATCACGATGCTCAGCAAGGCCAAACTCGCGGGGTGTAACTCTGCAAAAGGGACGACTTCGATGTTCGTCGTTGCAAATGCGGCAGTCGCCATCATGACTGCCGCTCCTGCGGAGACATCATCGAGCACCCAGAGACCACCCGCACTGATGAGCACAACCAAAATCCCCAATCCAACAATCGAAACTGCTCGGTGCACGACCACTGGCGCAATACGTTGTCCCATCAGCGTCACTGTCGTATCTCCGCGAAGCGCACGGTAGACACCTGACAAAAATACGACAAACGTGGTCGGCGTGACGCCACCACCCATAGCGCCAGGTGCGCATCCGATAAACATCCCGATGAGAATCAGTGTCCGCGTGCCAACCGAAAGCGCCATGATGTCTTGGTCGGCAATATAGCCACTGGTACGCCACGAGAGAGCGTCTACCAGAGCAACGAATGCCTTTTCTGCACCTGTGTACGCATCATGCGTGACATGCCAGAGGGGGTTGAGTAAGATAGCAGTGGTTGTTCCGACAACAAGTGCAATGGTTACCACGGTGTTTACTGACGTCTGTGCCATCCGTCGATTGCGCGTCACGAGATCTACCAACACGGGCAGACCTAGCGACCCGAGCAACATCGTCAGTGCAAGCACCGCAGTAGCAGTGATATCAAGTTGCTGTGTAGGAATGCCCAGATCACCACCAAATCCGACATTTGCAAACGCGCTGCTCGCGTACCAAAATGCCGATGCCCAGCGCCCCAATGGGTCCGCGCTCAACGCTCCCCAATGGACAGCAAGGAGCAGGCTCACCCAGAGTTCGATGCCGAGTGCAGCAATCAGCAATCGCCAGCCTGATATCCGGCGCGCACGGAAAACACGCACGCCGAACTGTTGCAAAAGACTGAGCACCACCGTCATGAATCCGATTCCACCAATATGAAGCAACACAATGATGAATGCACGACCAAGGGGCGTACATTCTTGCATGATGTCTATCGTCGATGAGCCAGTAGCGGTCAACACAGACGTTGCCAGAAACCACGCATCCACAAAGGTGATTGGGACGGTGGTGAGGCCTAATGGCAACCAAAATGCAACAGCTGCTACAAACACCAACACGATAAACGAGCCACACACCAGTGTGGCTCGTTGGAAAAGCAGCTGTTGGAGGGTCGGAATTGTCAATCGAGTCAGGATGCCACGAGCAATACGTGTTATCGTCCGACTCATCATAAGCCTCTACGGTCGCTGTTCGATGGCAACGTATTTGACATCGTTTGGACCAATATACTCAGACTCTGGCCGGTAGATGCGATTGTCGCTGTACTGTTCGTAGACATGGGCAGTCCAACCAGACACACGGCTGATGGCAAAAATCGGTGTAAACAAGTCCATAGGAATGCCCAACGAATAATAGACAGACGCTGAGTAGAAATCCACGTTCACAGGCAGATGCTTTGCATCCTGGACCGTCTTGCGGATGATCTCTGAGATTTCGTACCATTTTTTGGGTCCAATGGTCTCAGCGTGTTCACGGGATAGTCGTTGCAACCATGCAGCACGTGGGTCATCGGCCTTGTAGACACGATGCCCAAATCCCATGATTTTCTTCTTTGCATTCATAAGACCTTTGACGTGCTGCTCGGCCCGCTCGGGATTCCCGATTTCGAGCAACATACGCATCACCTGCTCGTTGGCGCCACCGTGGAGTGGGCCTTTGAGCGTGCCGATTGCAGAGACGATTGCTGAGTGCAAGTCAGACATCGATGATGCCGTCACACGGGCAGCGAACGTCGATGCATTCAATCCATGATCAGCATGCAAAATCAAACACGTGTCTAATACTTTTGCTGAGTGTGGATCTGGTACTTTGCCAGTCATCATGTACAAGAAGTTGGCTGCGTGAGACAAATCATTGCGTGGCAAAATCGGCCACTGGTTGTTGCGGATACGCTCCCACGCAGCAATAACGGTTGGCATCGACGCCGTAAGTCTGACTGACTTGTGGACGTTTGCTTCGAGTGAATTATCCAAGTCGTCGGGGTCGTATGGTGACAACGCAGAGATTGCGGTCCGCAATACTTCCATGGGAGGAGTCTTTTTGGGCATTGACATCATCAACGACAAGACTTCGTAGGGAATTTGGCGATTGTTGATGAATTTTTGGGTATACGTTTCAAGTTGTTCTTTGTTGGGGAGCGAACCATACCAAAGGAGGGACGCAGTCTCTTCAAAGGTCGAATGTGCTGCAAGTTCATCGATGTCGATACCACGATAAAACAATCGTCCATTGATTCCATCGATGTGGCTGATTGCAGTAGACGCCGCAATTACACCTTCGAGACCGTTATTCATCCGAACACTCCTTTGTACTCTTGTGCATATGTGCGTATGGAAGCCATACGTAGATACTTTGTCTCATTACCAGAGCGGTCCAATGATGGCACTCTGTCCAAGGTCGCCAACGGTCTGACCTTCCGAAGCATTCATCTCGTTCGCCGCAATTATACTTCATTCCCGCCGGGTCTGTCGGGCCTATATATGTGGGCGAAGTGACGTGATGTACGCAACAAGTGCAGTCCGACGCTCACTCGCAGGTGTTTTGTCAATAATGTTGATGAGTGCACTTGCGACAATAGCACCATCGGCACATTGAGCCACCGTATGGACGTGACTCGGGGTGCTGATCCCGAACCCCACCACAAGCGGCAACTCTGTGAAAGTCCGTGCCCGGTTGATGAACCCAGGCAACCCTTCCCAGAGTTCGCTCCGAGCACCGGTAACCCCTGTCAGAGACACACAGTAGACAAATCCACTGGCAACAGAAACAATCTGTTTGATGCGTTCATCGGGCGTTGTGGGGGCTAAGAACATGATGAAATCAAGCCCATAGGCACGCAACACCGTTTGGAACGGGCCTGCTTCTTCCGGAGGAAGATCAGGGACGATGACGCCGCTTGCTCCTGCTGCTGCAGCATCGCGTGCGAATGCTTCGAGGCCGTACTGCAGAAAGGGGTTATAGTAGCCCATCATCACCAGCGGCACGTGGACACCTTGGGTGCGCAACGCGGCGACTGACTGGATGGCGTAGCCGACATTGACTCCGTTTTGGAGCGCAACTTCGGACGCACGTTGAATGGTCGCGCCGTCGGCGAGAGGGTCCGAGAAAGGGACTCCGATCTCAAACAAGTCTGCACCGGCTTCTTGGAGCGCGAGCGCGTATTCTTCGAGCGAATGCAATTCAGGATACCCTACCATCAGATACGGCATCAATGCGCCACGGTTCTCGGTTTTGAGGCGAGCGAACGTCTGGGTAATGGTCGTCACATCAACCCCTTCTGTCTACGAACCGGATACAGCACGTGCGAGCAACGCACGGGCATTCCAGAAGTATTCGATCCCCGAACCGATTGTCCACACCAACGCAAGTGCCGTTGGGATAATCCACCACTCAGACAGCCATATAAACCACCACGGCGACCCGGCAATCCCCGGCAACGCAGCGAACACGAGAATCCAAATAATCGCCATAACCGTGAACGTCAGTTTTTGTTTGCCCCATGACCGGGCGGGTATCACGACCCCTTGTGATGCAGCATACGAGCGCAAACCAGACACTGCAAACTCACGGGCAATGACAACAAGTGCGTACCACGATGGCAATAACTCCATTTCGACCATGGGAATCATGGCACCAGCAATGAAAATCTTGTCAGAAATCGTATCGAGAAATATGCCCAACGGCGATACAACACCCAAGCGACGGGCAAGATTGCCATCGACGATATCGCTCATTGCCATCACAAACAACAAAACAGCAGCATAAATCAGCGACCAGCCGTCGCCTTGCAAAATCCAATAGACCATGACAGGTGTTGCCAACACACGGAACAGGCCGAGAAGATTAGGGATTTGGCGCATGCGTGTCGTCCTTTACCATGATTCATTTGATTATAACACTCTCGTTGATGACACGGATAGTTGCCACAATGAGTCGGTCACCACCGAGCACGCCGCCGTCTTTTGAGACGACCTTCAAACGCGTGCCACGATCATCGTATACACCCAAAATGACGGCATAATTCCCTGCCTTGATACCTTTTGGGATAACAATCGAGCGCTCATCGTGGACAGGATCGTCTACCAACCACGTCTTGGTCAAGCCGGCATCACCATACCCCATCAGTGGTGGACCATCGTTCTGTGCATACGGAGGTTCGTTGCAGCGTTGGCACAGATGGACAAACATCTGATAGTTCTGGACCGGCGGCTGTCGCGCGTTCCAATATAACTCAATGGGGATGGTGCCATTGGGCTGGTAAAAAATGCCTAACGGCTTGATGGTAATCCCGCGCAGGGTGAGCTCCTCGCCGAATTGCGCATCGATGCGCTTCTCCGGTTGTGGCGCCTCAGTCGTGCCCGCAACACTCGGGAAGCTCTGGCATAGCAATGCAACGCCATAGCGGTTTAGTCCGCCACACGGCCATGTTTTCTGCGGATATTGAAAATACAACCCCACCCAACCGTATGGGCTCTGTGCATCAATAGGCGGATCGATTTGTGCTGCGTGATCGGGAGCAATAACCAACAGC
This sequence comes from Roseiflexaceae bacterium, assembly GCA_041300425.1. GTDB lineage: Bacteria > Chloroflexota > Chloroflexia > Chloroflexales > Roseiflexaceae > UBA965. The sequence continues at coordinate 1,241 of JBFYTT010000152.1, read as the reverse complement.
GCCCGGTGCTTGCCTGCTGCGGCCGCCTTGAACTGCATATCAAACGAACGACGCTGATACTCACGTTGGGCAATCAAATCTGTCGATGATCCACGGTATCCTTCACTAAAAACCGTAAACAAGACGGGACGGGGGAGCGGGTCAGGAGTCACCCGCCGGTAGTAGCGATAGAGCGGCAATGCATACGGGGGGTGCAACATGACCAGGTCGTTACGAGTCACACGATTGGCGAGCTCACGCATGACCACACGCCATTCTTCTTTGACGGGAGCACCAGAAAAAATCCCCCGCGCCGGTTCGTACAGGCTGACTAAATTCACCCCGATTGCCACTAACAACAGCATGCGCCCCAGACGCACAAAACTATATTGCCGCTTCCCCAAGCGGACGTTGTGTACCGTCCAGCTTGCGCCGTTTGTCATCAGCACAAACCAGGCCGGCGCAGAGAACATGGCATAGCGCGCGTCAAAAGACGTGGTTGTTCCGTAGCTCAACACAATCATCAACACAGGGATAAACGCCAAAAACAGCAGCTGGAGCGATTGTGCATTGCCGGTGCGCGCAGCATCGAGTGCTTGCTTCGATCCGAGTACCAGCAATGCAAGCAGTGGCAGTATCCATACCCAAACAGGAACAGAAAAAATGTCATCGCCCCAACGTCTATCAGCCATAAAGCGCGCCGCCAAGTCCAACAAAGAACTCAGCGGAAAGACCGTCGGCGCGCCGAGCACCGCTTTCGCACGTATTGAACCCACAATACCGACGACCGAAATCAGGCCCGCGACGAACGCTGCAATTGCATACGCAGTACGACGGCGTCCGGTGTGTTGCAACGCAGGAGTAATAAGCAGAACGGCAATCATAAGAAAGCCCAACCGATGGACAAATGGCAACAGTAGCAGTAGTATCCACCAACGTTTTTGTCGCCAATGCGACATGGTCAAGCCAACCGACACGCACAACAGCATACTATAGACCTTGGCATCTTGCGCATGCCAGAGCAACATCGGTGCAGTGCACAACAATACCAACAAAAATCCACGTTGTGGCTGCTTGGGCACAAATATAGTCAACAACGCAATTGCCAACGACCCAAAGAGTGCTGACGGCATCCGCATCCAGAATTCGCTATCTCCACCGAGGTCGACCCAACCTTTGAGGAGCAGGTGATAGAGCGGATATGCAGCATCGGGACTGATGAGCTCCTGCATAAGCACTGCGTACGATTTGCCGGTGACTTC
>JBFYTT010000151.1:0-8318 GCA_041300425.1 Roseiflexaceae bacterium | reverse complement strand
ACGCCACTTCGAGTGGTCCAATCAAGGTGGTATCGGCACAAACAATGCTGACCGACTGGTCTGCAAGAAGGGCTGCACGAGCCGCCGCCGCGGTCAGCTGGAGCTCATCGGTGGCGGTCAGTACACCGACACGGTGCGGCTGTTTTTCGGTGGCCATCCCGAAGTAGCGTATGGTGGGAGCAGTAGTCCCGAGCCCCGCAAGGCGGTCAATAAGCTGTGCCGCAGGGATATCGAGTGATTCTTTGTATGTGAGCGGGTCGTATTCGGCCAAGAACCGGTCGACCACTGCGATTTCGGGTACCGGCTGCGGGTGCGCTGCTCCTGCTGGCATCCAGGCGCTCACGACGCCATGCGTGACGACGTTTGTGATGCGCCGGAGTGCAGTGAGTTGGGCATGAGTAGCATGCTGAAGTTCGCATGCAACGACCCACTGTTCGGGGATCGAAAGCTCATCGAGGTCTGCGAAGTGCAGCGCTAAGTCGTCGTATGCATAGACCTGATGTTGGGCGAGCACCGATTGATATGCCCGGTAGATACGCGTCAGCTCGTGACTCGGATCCATATCGTTCTGCGCAGACCAGTGCGTGCGTTGGCTCGAAAGGTAACTGAGGATGCGCGCCATCTCGCTGTCGGCACCACGGTTCGTGCTATAGCGGTCGTAGAGTGGACCGCCGACCGTCTGCCATGCAATGCGCACCAGTGCGGTGCGTTCATATGCGGTGAGCACACGCCAAGGCTGGGTAGCCGTAACTGTTTTGAGGAGGTACCCTTGGAGCGTCGCGACGGTACGGAACCCCGTGGTGCGTGCAGGCAATGTGTTGCGAAGCCAGTGTACATGATCGCGATTCGCAGTCAATAGGAGTGTTGGTTGTTCGTGCGTGGGATCAGCGACGACAGACCAAAACGCAGATGTATAAACGGTCTGTGGGTACAAATATCGCAGTGACTGCATAACACTACCTCTCACGTGTGAACACACACACTATAACGCAAAACGTCAGCATTGCATACACGAAAAAGCCCGCCGCCTGTGATATACTCAATCGAACATTTGTGCGAAAGGCCTGCTGTGCACGCACTCACCCTCGAACAACAGGCAGTCGTTGACCACCCTGCCGGATCACACGCCCGTGTGCTCGCAGTCGCTGGATCCGGCAAAACGACGACCATGGTGCATCGCATCATGCACCTCCTCGGCACGGGGGTGTCGCGGAGCGCCGTGCAGGTCGTCATGTTTAATGTGCTCGCGCGCAAGCAATTCGCAGCAAAGCTGACCGAAGTCGGTTGCCCGCCGCGTGAGCATCCATCCGTCGATACCTTTCACTCATGCGCGTACCGCATCATCAAACGAGCAATAGACACGGGAATCTACGCTGCGCCCAAAGAGCAGTGGATTGAAGACGACTCAGAACAAGCACGGTTGCTGGTGCACCGTGTCGTCAAGAACCTCGAGCGCGAAGGCGTCATCCAGCCTAATACCATCGATGTCGAGCTTGCACTCTCGGCCATCGGGCTCTGGAAGGGCGAGCTCATCCCTGCGGAGCGGGCACATGCAGCCTGTAGCGGCGATAGCGGGCTGATTGATGTATTTGTCCGATTCGAACACGAGCGCGAGCAACGCCAAGCCATTGGTTTTGATGATTTTGTGCCGATTGCCGTCCAACTCCTCCGCACTCATGCGTCTTTTCGTCAGCAGTGTTTTGGTCATATGCGTCATCTCATCGTCGACGAATACCAAGATATCAATGCAGGACAACAGGTACTCATTGAGCTCATCGCAGGGACGCACGCTGATCTGATGGTGGTCGGGGATGATGATCAGACCATTTATGAATGGCGCGGTGCACGACCGGATTTCATTCTGCAGTACATGACGGGTATGGTCCTGGGACGGTCTGTGACCGATTACACGCTGTCACATTCGTTCCGATTTGGACCAGTATTGGCACAGTCTGCACTGAACGTCATTGCACAGAACTCCAATCGGGTCGCCAAACCACTGACTGCGCATGCAGTGCAGCAAACAACGGATGTCTTTATCGTCCGCGAGCAGGCCGAACAAAGCACCGAGAGCGACCAGATGTTGTGTCAGCAGCTCTTGTCTTTGGTACAACGCACGGGTGAACCGCAACGTATCGTGGTGCTGGGGCGGACGTTTTCGCAGCTCCAAGGCCTCGAAGCAGCCTGTTTGCACCGCAAAATCCCCTATCGCGTGCTCGGTCGACGACCATTTTTTGAACGGCGCGAGGTTGCGGCACTTGTGGATTATCTGCAGATAGCGGCCGATTGGCAGCACGCCGTCGACAGCGAAACCGCGGCTGTTGTATTGTCGATAATCAATATGCCCAATCGATTCATTAGCGGAGACACGATCAAAGCAGCATTGCGGGATGCAAAAGCCCAAAATCGCACAGTTGCTGAGCTTTTTCATGGGCTTGCTGATCCGAACCAATCACCGTTGACACGCGTTGCACGCGATCGAGTGCGCGACCTCGCCGATACGTTGATTCGACTCAACGAACTCTGGCGTCATATGCAGCCCGTCCAGGTGGCCTTCCAGACAATATTGGCATCGACCAATTACCTTGCACACTTCACCAACTACTATGGCAACGGATCTGAATCGAGTGACCGTACGAGTTGTGTCCTGCAATTCGTTGAATATGCCAAAAGCTCCGGATTGGCTGTGGGCGATTTTGTCACGCACTTCCTCGCGCTCAACCATACATTTGGGTACCCCGAGGACCAGCAGATATTGTTTACGACGGTATATCGGAGCAAAGGGCTCGAATATGATTATGTGTTTATCCCCCGCGCCCAAGAAGGGTACATGCCGGTCTTGTTGAGTGACTCCCTCCAGGTCTGGGACAAAACGCACAGCGCACGCCCCATTCGCACAAGCCCCGACAGTATCGAGATGGAACGGCGGTTGTTTTATGTTGCCATGACTCGAGCCAAACGTGCGCTGTACATCGGTGTCTCCGCCCCACCACCTTCGGGTGATGCAGTCGACAGTAAGCCCGTTGAACCGTCGAGATTTTTGTACGAAATGCACCTCGAAGCAACTGCCGCAGTACTGCGCCACCTCCCCGCAGCGGTGAGTGGGGGGACGTTATTGCATTTGCTCGAGGCCCTCAAAGAACACGGTGCATCAGATGTGTTCTTGCAGCAGCTGTTGCGGTATTTCTCCAATCGCCCGGGTGTCGCCCGCATGATCGGCAACGAACGCATTCCGCGCTGGAGTCCGATTGTGCGGACGACTGCTCCTGTCCCGGTACGCCGCAAGAGCAAAACGCCGATGCTTCCGTGGTGGGCGTCGGTCGACAGCACCATCACCCCAAATCCCGAAAACGAACACTAATCAGCACAGATGCGTTCGACACTCTCCCGATGCAATTGAATGAGTAGTTCATATGGGTATCGGTCACCCTGGTAGCCCCCGGCGAGACAGGCTGCAATCTTGAGGTTGTGACGTCGTACCCACGCGTCGACCAATGCATCTCGGGTGCGAATCACGTCGGCTGTTATTCCTGACAGCCCGCCGATAGCACATCCTTCGTAGCTGTCCATCCCGGCATTATAGATAACCACATCACCTGGTTGTACATGGGCGTCAAGGTCTGCGAGCAATGCGTTGACGGTCGGGATGTACGTGGTTGCATTCTGGACATGCACCCGGCGGTGCGGTGCAATCGGAGTATATGCTTCGTATGGCGCAGTGCTCAGGTCATAGTGGATGACATGCTCCCAGCCAGCAATGATGTCGTGGGTCCCGCCACCGCCGTGTGCATCAAAATCCAAAATAACGACCTTTCGCACCCCAGCAGCAAGCGCTTCGCCCGCAGCAATGGCAACGCCGTTGAATGTACAGAAGCCTCCCCCACGTGCCCGGGACGCATGATGAAACCCCGAGGCAAGTGCATAGGCACGATCATCTCGCAGTGCTGCGTGCACTGCTGCGACCATTGCACCAGTCTGCGCGGTCACTGATGTCCACGTGTGTAGATCCCACGCGAAATTTTGTGACTCTGCGAGATCCCGTGGCTCCCCTGTTTCGATGGCTGTTACATATGCTGGTGCGTGATACCGTTCCAAGATGGCCCGGGTAACTGGCGCGGGGACGGTAATCTGGTATCCCCGCTGTGTGAGTTCCCGCGCGACATCTGCCCCCTTTTTTGTGGTGTCAAATGAAACACTGGTTTGTGTGGTGTTATCGTTAAAAAAAATTGCAGCCATGTGATTTCCTTTCATACGTGTCGGCGCGGTGGACTATACGACATCCTAGTGCGGTATTGTCTAAAGACCTTACCAAAAACTTCATGAAAACTGAATTGAAATGAAATGATTTTGTCCACAATTGTGGACTCAAAAATGCGGTATAGTTACGTTATACGTGAATAATACTATCACAGGTTGAGGTCGTACGCGCACATGGACAAAAAACTCGCACTCCATATTGCCCCAATTACGGCTGATGAATTGCATATTGACGACCATGTCGTCGCGTCACTCAGCAATGCGACAAAGCAGATTATCACTCACGGTGCCTACATCAATGCGGACGGGGAGGATGTATATATCGAAGACACCCAAGAACTGGCGCGTGCAAACACGATTATCTACACCCCACACCAGGTGATCCCGACTGCCCGTGCGAAATACCCCGAGTTGTATGGGTTCGTCCATAATCAGACAACGCTCACCGTTGCACATGAGCGCTACAAGCTGGGCTACCGGGTCGCACTCATCAATTGTTCGACATTCATCGACTCTCTCACGACATCGCCACTGTTGTACCGTGAATCAATTTTGCGGTCTTCTAGTCTGTTGTACTGCTTCGAAGGTGCGCCGTTTGCAATCGATGCGCACGATGAGTTCCGTGACGATACGATAGTGGTCACTCCGCAGGTACCGATTTTTCGGAGTCACGAAGGCGACCTGTTGCGTAGCCCATGGCATGCAGACATCGTTACTGCTGCGCCTGTGCATGCGGTCAATGTACATCTCCAGACACCGAGTCGTGCAGCAGAGATCCCGTTGGCAATGGCGCGCCGCGCTGAGCGTCTGGTCGATGCCGCCGCAGCGACCGCAGCGAATGTCCTCGTGGTCGGTGCGTGGGGCTGCGGCGCATACGGCAATGACCCTGAACTCGTAGCCACGGTGTTGCGTGTGGCGTTCGAACGACCCGCCGCACGGTCATTTGCCATCGTCGATCTGGCAGTGGCAGACGTAGAGCCGGGCACACCGTTGTATCGGACATTTACCAAACATTTTCACCAAAAAACATTTTAATGGTTCCGTAGGTCCTGATTTGGTGTAAAGTAATGTGAGGGTAGCGAAGAGGGACTATGACCACGGATCAGCATGTCCGCCTCTACATAGACCAACTCCTTGCGGATTTCCGTACGGGATTTGAGCCATTCGTCATTACTGTTTTGAAAAGTACCCATGGTGCAGATTGGTTTACAGTTTTACGAAATACTCCTGATTTGCGCACCCCTCTCGACGCACGGGTCCTCCAGCTCGATGCGACTGCACTCGTCCGTATCATCCTTGCTCATTGGGATAGTACGTTTGGCCGTGTGTTGTCTGCTGCTGATCGCTCGTTGCTTCACGAAATCCGGTCGGTACGCAATCGCTGGGCCCATCAAGCTTCGATTCCCCTCGATGATGTCGATCGCTTGGCCGACAACGTCATTCGCCTATTGACCTCCATTCGTGCCGACCATACAGTCAACGTCATTGCACAACGCGAAGCTTTTCGGGTGAAAAGGTACGCCCCTCACGCCGCACGCAACGCCTGGCGTACCCCCGCTGTGTGGATTGCTGCCAGCATTGTCGGGTTGGTGTGCACGCTCTCACTCGGATACGCAGTCTATGCGACACTCGACCGAGCGAACTCCGCTCCTGCAGAACCTCCCCAACAGCCGGTCGCAGCAGAACTCGCACTGCTGACGTATACCCCAAGTCTACCTGTCCCAATCGTTGCGACACTCACCGTCAATCCCACCTTCACTGCGTCTGATTCGTACCCGTGTATGCCCGGCCAAATCAAGGGCAACGGGCGAACGATGATTTTTCACCTGCCTGACGGTATGTACTACAGCAACACCCGCAACGGCAGTGTTGTTTGTTTTGATTCTATTGATGCAGCTCTCCAAGCAGGCTATCGTGGGTCGAAGCGCTAATATAGCAATGCTATCAGTGTCATGCATGCTCCGCATCAGGTATACCCAAATCCTCTGTGCTATACTAGCTCGGCATGTCCACACCCAACAACTGGCTTGTGACATGCATGTCTGAGCATTGGAACGCACACGGGCTGCATGAGGGTCGATATATGGCAATACCTTACCTGAAGAAGCATTTTTTCTCGGTCATCGTGATTCTCGCGTCGATTATCGTGGCGTGCGCATTGGTTTTGCCAGGCAAAATTGCCGCACCTGCCATGTACACCGCGTATGCACGTGTGTCAATAGACGCCGAACACGCACGCGAATTGTTTGCACCAAATGGCCTGCCTGATGCAGATATGGACAACATTCTGTACCAGACGCGTACTGCATTGTTGCGCGACTATCCTAGCCTCGGGACCGTGGAACTGAACTCCACGCTCAGTTGGCAAGAAAAAGTACTCACCGTTACGATTACGGGGATCCGACCTGACGAAGTCACTGCAGCTGCAAACACCTACGCAGATACCTTTATCAGGATTACCCAGGCTGCCGGAGGGCGCGAGATATTGCGCAACCTGCTCGGATGGGAGACGGTACGGTCTCTCAAGGGCGAAGCTGCGCGGACTGATTATGAGCGCGTGCTGCGTGAAATGGTCCAAGACCGTGTCTTTTCTTTTGGCAAACCTATCGAAGTCGTGAGTACGTTTACCCCGTTCGAATTACTCACCACATCGAATCAGAGTGACATTCTGCGTGAAATGGAATTCACACGGCAGAACCTGCTTGCAGAAATAGGGAACACGACAATAACGAGCGTCAGTGATGGACTCAAACAGCGTATTTCCCATTTAAATAGCTTTATTGGCACTGCACAAGCAGATTTCCCCGAAACAGCATTTAACCCGACGGTGCCCGGTGGTTTTGCGCGAGTGACGACGGCTGTGACAGCGCAACCCGTCCCGACGCTCTCCGTCTGGGTGCTTTTCCTTTTGGCAGTACTCGGCGGCGCGGCTTTTGCGGCGGTGTTTTTGGGCATCGATCGAAGCATAGGTATCGTCGCGCGGGTCAAAGAAATCTGGGAATTCCGCATTCTGATAAGTTTGCTCGTACGACGTTCGCTCCAAATGCGTTACCGTGGCCGTGTGGTTGGATTCGCCTGGAGCCAAGTTGCACCGATCATGCAGCTGTGCGTCTACTGGGTCGTCTATGGGTACATTTTTGACAGCAGAGCGACACCCATGTTCCCCGTGTTTTTGGCGGTTGCACTGCTCCCATGGAGTTACACAACGGATTCGGTCAGTCATGCAGTGCGTTGTCTATGGGAGAATTACACGCTCGTGCGCAAAGCGTACTTCCCCCGTGAGGTACTACCGCTTGCATCGGTCTTGTCGAGTTTGGTCAACTATTTGTTGACGTTGCCGATGCTGTTCCTATTCATGTTTGTCTATCAATATGTGACAACGGGTGAGTTCGCCTTCCCGCTCCCATGGTCGAGTCTGTATTTCCCCGTTATTTTGCTGTTGCATACCATTTTCATTCTCGGATTGTCGTTATTTTTGGCCGGGATGAGCGTTGTCACACTCGATACGATTCACGTGACAGGGATTGTCCTGCACTTGTGGTTCTTTTTGACACCGGTAATGTACTCGATGTCCAATATTCCGTACGAGTATGCGCGGTACTTCCGCTGGATCAATCCTATGGCGTCATTTATCGAGTACTACCGCGAGATATTCTATGGGCAGATTGTTGCCGTGGGATCACTGCCTACCCCAAACATCCCTGCATCTGACTCGCTGTTGCGCAGTCTCGTCACTGCGGTGGTGGTGTTTATCGTCGGCTATTGGGTCTTTAACCGAATGCAGACGGTCATCATCGAGAGGATGTAATAATCGTGGAACCGGTAATTGAATTACACAACATAACGAAATCCTTTGAAATGCGCCAAGAAGGGGCATCGCTCTGGCGTAATTTGGGCAGTCGGCTGCGTGGCGAACCACTAGTGGGGATGACGCGGAAGGTCGTACTTTCTGATATTTCGTTTGACATCCACCGGGGTGAACGCGTCGCGCTGATAGGACGCAATGGTGCGGGCAAAAGCACGCTTCTCAAGATTATCAGCCGTATTCTTCAGGCGGATAG
>JBFYTT010000099.1:0-2693 GCA_041300425.1 Roseiflexaceae bacterium | reverse complement strand
GCTATGCGCTGTGTTATCCGCACATCGCGTTCACCAGCGACATCGCCCAGACAGAGCCGATGTGCACGCAAGGCAGCGGCGACGTCGTACGGACCATCAGTGAGCTGTGGGGCGACGTCGACCCGCTCGCTATTCACGCAACGCTCCCCGGCACAACTGCACAGCTCAGCGGTTTTGTGGCGAGCCCGCACACTGCGCGACCGCTCCGGCGGCGTCAGATTATCGCCGTCAATCAGCGCCCTATCGCGCCGCGCGGGACCATTGCGCATCTCCTCGACGAAGTCCTGCCGCCCCAACGCACGCTCTATCCGGCGTGTGTGCTGCAGTTCACCTTGCCCAGCGAGAGCATCGAAGTCAACAGCCGCGAAGGCAAAGAAGACGTGATGCTCCGTGCTCCCAGCGTCGTGGCTCGGCTCGTCTATGCGGGCTTTACTGCGCCCTCCCATACCCCCGATATCGGCACGGCGCTGCTGCCGTTCCCCCCACTACAGGTGTTGGGCTTTCACCACGATTGGATTGTCGCGAGCGCTGCAGAAGGGGTGTTTATGCTCAGTCCGGCCAACATTATGCGGCACTGCGGCATCGATGCCCTTGAGCGCGGGGCACTCATTGTCCCGCCGCTGCGGCTTTCTCGTGTCCAATGCACACGCATCAAACCCCATCAGCACACATTCACGGCGCTGGGGGTCGATGTCCGGTTTGATGACAATGATGGGTACCTCCACGCACTCCCTGCACGGGCACGGGCAATCGGCCCCGCCACAGCGCTGACGCACCTCGTCAAAGAGCTCCGCAACGGCGGCACCCCCGCCGCTGCAGTCGGCTGGCTCCTCGAGCCAACCTGGGTGCTCCAACAACTCACTCGCCATCGCGACCCGTGGGGTGGGCACACGAGTCTGGTCATAGGGCATCACCGGGTGCAACACGCACTGCGTCGGTCGTTTAGCTCTGCAACACCTGACGGATAGCATAGACCACGGCGACCAACAAGATGGTACAGACACTCAATTCCACCACACCCAAATTGCTCAGCATTTTCTGCATCGTGTTGTCTCTTTCGTCAGTATTGGCCTAGTATACAATACCGACTCACACGCGCACCACCCAACATCAGTTTGCCACTAATCGATGGTATTATCATCAGACACAGACAGACTAAGGGAATACATCATGACACGACTCAAAGTCGGCGTTCAACTCCAAAACCAACACACCAGCTATGCCGACTACGCCGATGCCGTCCAGCGTGCCGAGGCCGCGGGTGTCGATTCACTCTGGAACTGGGACCATTTCTACCCGCTCTACGGCGACCCCGAGGGGGCCCACTTCGAAGGCTGGACCTTGCTGACCGCAATCGCAACCCTGACGACACGCGTCGAGTTCGGCTGCCTGGTCCTCTGCAATAGCTACCGCAATCCACGCCTGCTCGCCCACATGAGCAAAACGCTCGACCACATCAGCAACGGCCGCTACATCTTGGGCATTGGAGCGGGCTGGTTCGAACGTGACTACACCGAATACGGGTACGAATTCGGCACCGCAGGTGATCGTCTGCGCGCACTTGGTCGTAATTTGCCCAAATTCCGCGAATTCTGGGAGCGCGAAGTCCCCAAACCCACCCGCGACATCCCTATCCTGGTTGGTGGCGGCGGCGAGAAGGTCACCCTCAAACTGACTGCGCAGTACGCCAATATTTGGAACGGCTTTGGCCCGCCCGAGACCTATGCCCACAAAAACGCCGTCCTCAATGACTGGTGTGCCCAGGTCGGTCGCAATCCCGCCGACATCGAACGCTCCGTCACCATCGGATTCGCCGAACTCGACCAATGCGACGCATACCTCAAGGCCGGCGCGACCCACTTCATCATGGGGAGTGGCCACCCCTACGACCAACAAACCTACACCAAACTCGTCGCGTGGCGCGATGCACACCTCAAGGGCTAACCGACCCACGCGCTGCGTGGGCATACGGGTACACAGCAGATGATAGCCATCTACGACAGTGGTATCGGCGGTGCGAGCGTCCTCATCGCAGTACGTGCAATCGCCCCCGATGTCGACATTCTCTACCTCGCAGATCAGGCACACGTGCCGTATGGCGACCGTTCGCCAGACGACATCCGCGCAATCGCGTTGGACTGCGCTGATTGGCTCGTCGCTCAGGGCGCCGTACCGGTGGTCGTCGCCTGCAATACCGCCAGTGCTGCAGCCTTGGGCGCCATGCGCGCACGCTACCCCGACACCCCGTTTGTGGGTATGGTCCCCGCCGTCAAACCCGCCGCGCAACACAGCGTCAGCGGGGTCATCGGCGTCATGGCAACGGCAGCGACACTCCAAGGACAGCTCCTCGCCGACGTGACTCTCGCCCATGCGCCGCATATGTCGGTCATTGGCCAACCCTGCCATGGATTGGTCGAATTCGTCGAGGCAGGCGATGTCGATTCGCCGACCGTCCGGCAAGCCGTCGCCGGCCACGTCGCCCCGTTGATTGCCGCAGGTGCCGATGTGCTCGTGCTCGGCTGCACGCACTATCCGTTTCTCCGTGCTGCCATTGCCGCGGCTGCACCAGGGATCTTGATTATCGATCCGGCTCCTGCGGTCGCCCAACAGGCCATCCGCGCAGCGCAAGCGCATGGTGCAACCATTCATGAACACGGCCAGACGACGTACTACACCACCGGATCTCCCGCACA
>JBFYTT010000091.1:0-5205 GCA_041300425.1 Roseiflexaceae bacterium | reverse complement strand
GTCCAAGAGGGCAACATCGTCACCTCGGGTGGGCTGGGTATCATGCGCCAGTTCATCGGCTCGGTGCGTGACGAGTCGACGCTCCGCGATTTGCTCATCTCGATCTTGCCCACCGGTCAGCGCGAAGCCGGCCAAAAACTGGTCGCCTCCGAACGGCTGATGAACAGCGAAGGCAGCGAAGATTCGCAAATGGCCTATGCCGAGGCCATCACCGACTGGGGCGACATCGGTGGCTACGACCAAGAAGTCCTGTGGGACGTGGCCTGTATGTCGGCGTTTGACCAGCCCTTCGACGCTATGGCAGACCGCGGCGTCAATACCTTCTCGGGCGGCGAACAAAAACGCATCGTGCTCGAGGTACTCTTTCGCGGTCCCGACGAGGTCCTGCTCCTCGACGAGCCTGACAACTACCTCGACGTGCCCGGCAAGCGCTGGCTCGAAGACCAGATTGTGTCGAGCCGCAAAACGATTTTGTTCATCAGCCATGATCGTGAGCTGCTCAACAAAGCCGCTACCCGCATCGTGACCTTCGAATACGGGGCCAAGGGCAACACCGTCTGGGTCCACGGCGACGGCTTTGGTACCTGGAACGACGCCCGTCAGGCCCGCCACGAACGCTTCGCTGAATTGCTGCTGCGGTGGAACCAAGAGCGTGAGCGCTTGGTCGAACTGGTCAAAACCCTGGCCATCCAGGCCAAGAGTAGCCATGCCATGGCCCCCAAATACCGTGCGATGCAGACACGGCTCAAGCGCTTCGAGGACGATGGTCCGCCCGAGGCACCACCCCAGGTCCAAAACGTCAAAGTCCGCTTGCGCGGCGGTCGCACCGGCGTGCAGGTCGTCATTACAAAGGGCCTCGTGCTCGAGAACCTGACCAAACCGTTTGACCTCGAGCTCGACTTCGGCGACCGCGTCGCCATCCTGGGCGGCAACGGCACCGGCAAATCGCACTTCTTGCGCCTACTGGCCGGCGACCCGACGGTCCACATCGAGGGTTCGTGGCGGCTGGGATCGCGCGTCATCCCGGGCTTTTTTGCGCAGACCCACGCCCATCCCGAGTTCATCGGCAAGAGTCTGCTCGACATTCTGTGGACCAAGAACTCTCTCAACTTGGCCGCCGCCATGGGTAAATTGCGTCGGTATGAACTGACCCAACAGGCCGAGCAGAAGTTCGAGACGCTGTCGGGCGGCCAGCAAGCCCGCTTCCAGATTCTGCTCCTCGAGCTCGACGGCGCTACCCTGCTGCTCCTCGACGAGCCGACCGACAATCTCGATTTGCACAGCGCTGAGGCGCTCGAAATGGGCCTCGAGTCGTTCGAAGGCACCGTCATCGCGGTCACCCACGACCGCTGGTTCGCTCGTGGCTTCGATCGGTTCATCGTCTTTGGCCGCGACCAGCGCGTCTACGAGAGCCCCGAGCCGATCTGGGAGAAATGGTGACACCAGCCTGACGAACGAACCGTATTCGCATCATTGCGAATACGGTTCGTTTTTTGTTGTCCGCTTGCCGCTGTATGGTGCGGATGGAGTCGCCTTGGTGGCGACCATGACGACGCTATTGCAGCGAGTGCCAGAACGCCGTCATTTGCCAGACCAAGGGGATACCGGCGAGCAACATGAACGGGAACGTGACCCCCAATGACGAGGTCAAATAGATCGACGCATTGGCCTGCGGGAAGGTGGTACGGACCGCGGCAGGCGCGTCGATATAACTCGCCGAAGCAGCCACGACGCCGAGCACAAACACCGACCCAAACGGCAGCCCCGCAAACGTGCCGATACCGGTAATCGCCAATCCGTTGACGAGTGGCATGCAGATGCCAAACAGAATCATCTTGATGCCGACCGTGCCAAACGTTTTGATGTGCCGGCCCGCAGTCATCCCCATTTCGAGCAAGAAGAGGACCAATATGCCGCGGAACAAATCGACAAAGAACGGTTCGATTTTGGCGTAGTTGGGTTCGCTCGACAGCGCCCCAATGACCAGCCCGCCGGTGAGGAGTAATAGACCGCGACCGCGGATAGTCTCCATCAAAATGGCACGCAACGGCGTGGTGGATGTGTTGTCTGCACGGCGGAGGGCTAACTTTCCGTAGAACAATGCTACGAAAATACCCAGTTCGAGGAGGGCTACAAGCCCGGTAATGTACCCCTCCATTGGAGTACCGGCTGCTTCGCCGTACGATCGTGCGACCACGAAGGTGACTGTCGATACAGATCCATAGAGTGCGGCGACGCCGGTGGCATCAATAATCGACAGCCCAACAAGAAAGCGCGCCACCAAAAATGCTCCCAATGGGAGCATGAGGATCATCAGCAACGAGACCAGCAGGCCGGTCCAGATTGCATTAACATCGACTCCGGCGAGTTCATGCCCGCCTTGGAGTCCAATCGAAAAGAGCAAGAAAATCGAAAAGATGCGGATGACCGGTTCGGGGATTTCGAGGTCCGAACGAATCAGCGTCGCAATAATGCCCAGCAAAAACGCCAGCGTCACCGGCGAAACGAGATTGTCGTACAGCACGCTGTCCATTGCCGCCCTTGTTCTGTTGTGATACCTGCAGACTGCCTTGGTGCATACTACCATTGCGCATTCCATCAATAAAATATATGATTTAGATGTATTCATTCATATATACAGAACAATTTCATGTTGAATTATCATCATTTGCGGTATTTTTGGTTGGTGGCGCACGAAGGCAATCTGACGCGTGCTGCCAAGAAGTGCCATATCGCCCAATCGGCTTTGTCGATGCAGATTGATGCATTGGAGGTCTACTTTGGGCAGCCGTTGTTCGAACGCACGGGACGCACCTTGGTCTTGACCGAAGCAGGGCATGTGGCGTTGGACTATGCAGACGCCATATTTGCGGCTGGCGAGGAGCTCCAGGGCACCATGGATGCACTCAATATGCCAGCACAGCGGGTGTTGCGGGTCGGCGCGTTGGCGACGTTGTCGCGGAATTTTCAGATAACGTTTTTGCAACCGTTATTGTCGACCGACGAGCATCGGGTCAGTATTCGTTCGGGCGGGCTCGATGTGCTGATCCAACAACTCGAACACTACGCACTCGATGTCGTGCTGACCGATGTGGTGCCGCCGTTGCAGCACCACGAACGGGTAACGGTGCACACGATTGCCCAGCAGTCGGTCAGTGTGATTGGGCATCCCGAGCAATGGCCGACACCTGCTGATGTGGATCACTTGCTGCGTACCGAGTCGTTGGTGGTGCCTGCCCGACCGTCGAGTATCCGTGCCGATTTCGATGCATATGTCGAGCGACTGGGCATCGTGCCGCGGATTGTGGCCGAAGTCGACGACATGGCGATGTTGCGCTTGGTGGCGCGTGCACACCGCGGATTGGCGATTCTGCCGCCGATTGTCGTCAAAGATGAGCTCGAGAACGGGGTGTTGGTCGAGGTAGCCCAGTTGCCAGGACTGCAAGAGACGTTTTATGCGTTGACGGTGCCACGGCGCTATGCACACCCGATGATTGCGGTACTGTTGGGTGGATGAGGGTTGAAAAAACACCCACAGCGGGTGCTGTGGGTGTTTGGTATGCGAGAAGCGGCACTTCCCATACCCCCGATTCTGTTTGTATCACCATCTCTCTCCCGGTGTTGCCACCGAGGCGACTCCTCGATTCGCGGGTGTTACCCGGTTCACGGTCATCGCGGCGATGCGAGTGGACGAGGTAGTACAGACGCTTTGCAGCTCCCACCAGGTAGCCCACCCCACGCACCTTGCTCTCCACCAGTTGGCGCAGTCACCGAGCCGGCGCAGTTGCCTGCCACCGCTGGTGCGCTCTTACCGCACCCTTTCAGCCCTTACCTGTGCCGGTTGCCCGGTCATCGGCGGGAATGCTTGCTGTTGTCGTCTTGCGTCACGTGACCTCTCGGGCGCGTGCCCCTGCTTGCTTTTTCGCAGGGCAACCTCTGATGCCGAAGCACCACGAAGAGTCGGGAAGTTCCTCTGGCCGGGGCCAGCGATGATTTGTGAAGTGCCGTTTCGTATTGTAGCACGCCGCTACGCATTGAGTCCGTCGAGCATTGCTTTTGCGCCAGACGACAGAAAGCGCAATTCACTCGCACACAGCATCATCTGCATCCCTTTGTCACGCCAGCCGCGCAACACTGCTGGGTCGGATGCGTGTGTACCGGTGGCGACATGGTTGCGTTTGCCAGCGGCCACGACTTTGTCCATGGCAGCGACGACGACCGGGTCGGTGGTGCTGGCAGCGCCGAGGGCGATGGCCAGGTCGTAGGGACCGACCAAGAGTACATCCACATCGGGGACGCTGGCGATGGCGTCGAGGTTGGCGATGGCCTGGGCGCGTTCGATTTGGATGATGACCAGGGTCTCGTTGTTCATCTGGCTGATGAGTGTCTGAGGTGGTACCTCGCGGTAGTCAGTTGCGCCGCGCACCGAGGCGGCCCCGCGGTCACCGCGGGGTGGGTACTTCATGTGGCGGATTGCTTCTTCGACCTGGGCGGCAGTGTCGATACGTGGGAACATGACGCCCTGCGCGCCGGAATCGAGCAGACGGGCGATGTCGCCATAGCGCAAATCGGGGACGCGCACGATGGGCGTGATGCCGATCAAGCGGGTCGTGCCGATCAGGTCGGCGACCATTGGGAGGTCATAGACCCCGTGTTCGAGGTCGAAAAAGATGCTGTCGAAGCCGGCGTCGGCGAGCAGGTGCACGTATGCTGGCGCGCGCAGGTCCATGGCCAAGGTGCCGGTCACGGTTGCGCCGTTGCGCAGTTTGGCTTTGAGGGTGTTTGGTCGTATCACCAGAATGGCCTTTCGTATGGGCGGGGATTGGGTGCCACAAAGCGTCCCCAGCCGAGTTCGCCGACGACCGTGCCGTTGAGGGCGACGGTCTTGCCGCGCACGAGAGTCCGTACAACGGCGCCACGGGTCTGCCGACCGTGCCACAGCCGAGCGGTAACGCGCGATTTGGACTGCCATTGATTGACGTCGATGCGCCCCTCAGCGGCCAAGTCAACCAGGATGAGGTCTGCATCTGCGCCGACGGCGATGACGCCCTTGCGACCACGCAAGCCGAACATGTTGGCGGTATTGGTACTGACCACGCTGACCATGCGCTCAAGAGTGATGCGGCCATAGCCGACGGCGGTGAGGAGTAGCGGCACTAGGATTTCGATACCCGGGGCGCCTGGGGGTGCCGAGAACATGTTGGA
>JBFYTT010000073.1:0-7111 GCA_041300425.1 Roseiflexaceae bacterium | reverse complement strand
TTCGAAGCTCTTGAATGGTCTCGACATCACGGTGATAACCGATATCGCCAGTGGCTTCCGCTGGATTGCAATTTACAACGGCATTTCAGGAGTTGCGTTCTTAACGTTTGCAGCATTAGTTTTTCATGCCTTTTTGACGAATCACCAAATCGGGACGGTACGGATGCAACGGCTCCTCGTGTGGTTCCAGAAAACTGTACGCTTCGATGCCCGCAGTATGGTGGTTGGAGTTGTAGCGGTCTATCATTTGTTGGGGTTACACGAGTTCAGCAAACCACTTGTTAGTTCTTTCACACCAAACGAACCACGGATCAATAAAATGATCGACGACCTCGACAACCAACCGCCTGGCTATGCGAATGTGCCCGATTGGATGTTTCTCGTAGCCATGGAGCGTGGTATTTCGACACTCCCAGCACCGCTTGGGATTATTATCAAGGACCATCCTTTTCCTCCACCGAAGTATGAGGTTGCAACGAAGAAGCCCGAAGCATTTGCGAACAGTGTCATTGCATCCTACGATGAGGACTGGGTGCTGTATCTCAACGAAAATCCCGAAGCTGCCTATGCTGCAGTCATCGATGCATCGGGTGCAATCACACCGTGTGGCCACTCCAAAAACGGTGGACAGATTGAGGTTCGCTGTACAGCCGTGCCCGCCGGCGAACTGCGCGTCTATGAATTCGGCTTGCGTGGGTGGACGGCGACTATTGACGATGGGCGTACCAGTGCTGTCCCGGTAAGCGATTGGGTGCGTGTCCCCTTGACTGCGGGTGACCACCGCGTGGTTTTCTCATACGCACCGTGGTATGCCTGGGCAGGCCTCATCATGTTGGCAGTGCCGTGGCTGCTGATTTTCGCGCTCTGTGTCATCTTTTACCGGCGAACGGCATCGAGTGTCTGATTTGGGAGGAACATCACTCACCTTGCCTACTTGTGTAGGGTGCGGGTATGGTATGTGAGCGTTGTGTGCAGCGTACTTCACTGTTGGAGTTCGAAGGAGCCCATTCATGCGTACAATGACCCCACGATTGCAAAAAATCTTGGCGATTGCGATGGTGTGCGGGACCCTCGGTGTATCGCTGGCGCTGCCGTTTTTTGAACTTTCAGCGATACAAACGGGCCGAGAATTCCCTGTGCATATTCATGCACTATACAGCTGGCAACAGCTCAAACAGTGCGGATTGTGTATGTTTTGGAACAACCATGGTGGTGGGTCACCATTTTACGGGGACCCATACACCGCTGCCCAACACCCGATTGTCGCTACCGCCACGATACTGACGAATCCCCGGGCCGCTGCCAATATCACGATTATCTATGCAATCGCCCTCATGGGTGTTTCTGGCCTTTGGTATGCACAGCTGTATGGTCTGCGTACGCTCCCTACGATCTGGCTGACCAGTATGTTGATGGCTGGTGGGCATCTGTTGACGCGGATCGAGGTCGGATCGATTGCCTTACCGTTGGCTGTTGCGTCGTGGACTAGCGCAGTAATCGCAGTCATCGCCTGGACCCGGAAACCGAGTATGCAGCGCATGCTCCTCTTGTCACTGGCAATCGCTGGGTTGGGATTGGCTGGGCAGGGGTACTTTCAATTGCTGTTTGCGTTCTGCTGTATCCCATTGCTCTGGGAGGCGAGGATACGTGTGGGGACTCGTCTCGTCGCGCGTACCGTTCTGGCGGTGGGCGGCATAGTGCTGACCCTGACCCTGCCCGTTGTTGTATCCTACTTTTTGTATGGTCAGTTGATGCAAAAAGAAGGCGATCTCGATGTAGCTGCTCCCCCGCAGATTGGGGAGTTCTTGTTGCATCTCGTCTGGACCGCTGATACAGCGACACACCACGACCTGCTCTACCCGTACTTGTACCGCAATACCATTGGCCCGGTCACTGGTTTGTTCGCTCTGGTGGCGGCAGTGCTGTACCTACGGCGATGGGGGTATCGCGCTGGTGACGACTCGCCGGCTTCGCCGTCTGTGGTCTGGATTTGGATTCTGCTGATTACTGGTGTGCTCATCTCGGGTGCTCTGCAATCGGGGTTACGCAGCACGGGTATGCCCCTGCTAGCCACTTGGGCCTCGTACCTGCGCAATATACAGGTAGTAGGCAGTGCAGGAGCCGTGGTTGTGATTGTCCTGAGTGCACACGGTGTGGCCGCAGTTCAGGCATTGTTGCGGGTACAGACCGTTGGGCAGTGGCTGCGTTATGCCGGTGTGGTCGTGCTCTTGGTGTGGCAAGTGTGGATGGTACGGTCGACCGTGATGCAGTATGTCTCGCTTACTCCGTACCAAGGCGATTCTGCCGGCGTGATGGCTGCAATCGTGGCGGAACCGGTTGCGTATCTCAATGTACAGACAGACCTGCAGTATCTTGATGTGTTGGAATCAACGCACAAGAATTTTTGGAATTTGTTCTACCCGTATTTTCCCCGCGGTATGCCTGCCATTGAGCCGCGGTTTTTGCTGTCGTCGGACGAGGTCGATGCCAATCTGGGCTGGGAGCTACAGGAGGATTCGGCTGAAATGACCCTGTATGCCCGTCAGGATAGGGAGGCACAGTATGTGCAGTTGTCCGATGCAGTGCAGACGCCGCATGACGCGTGTACGGTCATTGCCACCGCAGGCACAGTAGACCTCGTATGCACCGTCCGTGCGGCGACGGATGTTTGGGTCCAAGAATACGCGTTCCCGGATTGGGAGGTGAGTGTCGACAATCGCAGAGCGTCGTTGGTACCTGATGCATTCTTGCGTGTAACAATTCCCGCCGGGACGCATCGCGCGGAGTTCCGTTACCGACCGTGGCTGGTTATCTCTGCAGCGATAGTGGCGGTAGGTGCGTGGGTGGTGACTATCGTGGGTACTGCGCACCTCATGCGTCGTGCCCGGCAGTTGTCTGCGCCGTGACAACTGTGTGATATGGATTCAGAGGGTGTGGCTGCAGTGACATCCAAAGTCAATTGCTACGATTGCGAACGTAGACGTTGTATTCTGCGCTGAGGAGATTGCGCGCAAAGGTCGTCATCGAGATATCCACAGCGCCGATGACGCTCGATTGGTTAGCGCAGATGCTGGTTGGCGCTCGTGACTCACAACAAAGATAATCGTTCGGCTGCACGTATGACGGCAACCGAACAAAGCCGTCGTTGTTTTATGGCTCCCTGTGGTACGTGCATCCAGCGTTCGTGCGAAACGACATACATCGAAGATTGAACAGACGCATACGCTGATAGGGTCACGAGGATGTGACCTTTTTCTTGGATGCAGAGTCTGTTTTGACAATGAAATCAGATCCAGTCCTTGCAGTTACCTCTGCGCCTCCACTGCTCACTCACACGTGCAGCAGATGGACGAAGCTGCATCTTCGCCGCTGTTTCGTTTGATGAACGATACTTCGCATATGCGAAGTATCGTCTGAAGACAACGTAGTTGGGGTGAAATGACCACAGGAGTCCGTTCAGCGTCCAGTCGACGTGAACTCATTGAGAACAACCGTGATGATCGAGATCACAATTGCGCCAACAATCGCCGCCACAAGTGATTCGATCCGAAATGCAATACCCAAGAAACTGGCGAAATCTGCCGTAATCAGCAATAAAATCGCATTTACCACAACCATGAACAGCCCAAACGTTAGCATCACGAGCGGGATGGAAAGAAACACCAGCACTGGTCGAACCAATACGTTAATTGCGCTGTAGATAAGGGCGATGATTGCAATTTCATACCAGTTCCCCGTGAACGAGATTCCTGGTACGACTACGAAGGCTCCATAGATAGCCAATCCCGTGATGATCCATTGCAGTAAAAGACTGCTCGATTGTGGTTGGGTTCGTGTCGATGCTGTCATGCGACGCTCCTTCGGTGTACTGTTGATCAATCTCGTCCTTTTTCTGCCGGAGCAGTGCCACAGCTAGACTGGCTGGATGGCTTAATCATTCAATTATGTGAATAATTAAGAAGATTGATAAGGTACCATATCACGGAATCACCCATTACGCTTGTTTGGATGTTCAAAGGGGAAATCCATTCAACTTTTCCGTCTAATGCGCGTACAACATCCACCAAAACAAGGGATTTTTCGCATATTGAACATTTATTTTCATCAGACTATGCACCGGATTCCATTTCCCCGCAATTTTCGTACCATATCGTGTGAGCACAGCTTCGGTGCGTGAGAGCCCAAAGACAACAAATATGTAGTATCCGACAGATTGGGAGCGCGGATGTAATTGGCGAGAATATAAAGATTATTCTTAATAGAACACGTTACCGTGATACGTACGCATGTACTTCTACAGATGCACGGAGTGACTGGCTCTGATAAACATACCCACGTCTCCGCATTGATCGGCGGTCAGGGGGAGCAGCGCAGACTGCCAGTGTCGATTGCGTACCCTCCACGACGAACGCAACAGATGCCATTGATTCAGCGAATCAGAATAGCGGCTGAATCATTTGCTGTTGATATGCACATGTACTTTGTTTTCGCCGCTGAGGAGATTGAGCACAAAGGTTGTCAACGAGATAACCACTGCGCCAATGAGTGCCGTAAAGAATGTTTCAATCTGGAAGTCGATACCGAAATACTTCGCCAAATCTGCAGTAATTAGCAGCAACACGCCGTTTATGATGACGGTGAACATACCCAACGTGAGGATAATCATGGGGCATGTGATGAGCGTCAAAATTGGGCGAATAAGCAGATTGATGACGCTGTATATCATGGCGATGATACCTATTTCGTACCCGTTGCCGCTGAATGATATGCCGGGAACCAGCGAAAATGCAGCAAAAATCGCCAAGCTGGTAATCAACCATTGCAGGATGTAACGCCGCAGGGTCTGCATACTGTTTTCTTTGTTTTCCATGAATTCCCCTATCTGGTGCGACGACTGGCCAGTTCACGACCGTAGTCTTCGATGTCGTCATAGAACCGCGAGCGTTTGGCGGCCTTGCTACTACTGACGCTCGATTTCTTGCCACGGTTGCTGGCGCTCCGCTCACGACACCATGAGACGTACAATCGCTCGGCTGCGCGGGTGACGGCGACATAGCACAAGCGGCGTTCTTCTTCGATACCCTCGGTTGTCGCCATGCTCCGTTCGTGTGGGAGCACACCTTCTTCGAGCCCGCAGACAAACACAAACGGCCATTCCAACCCTTTGGCTGCGTGAATGGTCATGAGTTGGACCTGGTCGCGCTCTTCGTCACCGTCGTCGGTATTGGTCATGATGGCGATGTACTGCATGAACGCTTCGAGGTCGTCGTGCTCGTCTGCAACCATGAGCAACTCGTCGATGTGTGCTTTGGCGTCTTCGTACTTCTCGGGGTCTTTGGCATGGAGCGCTTCGAGGTATGTGTGGTAATTCGTCTGATAGATGACGTCTTCGATGACCTCGCGCGGTGGCGAATGGCGCTTGAGGTGGCTGCGTAAGCGCCCAAGGATGGTGCCGAGTGCTCGGGTTCCGGTGCGGGCTTTTTCGTCGAGCTGGGCGAGGATCATCACATCTGCCAAGACATCCGCGATAGCGAGATTGCGCCGGGCTGCCTCGACGCTGAATATTTTGAGTGGCTTGGCACTCAGGCCCCGCTTGGGGGTGTCGGCTATGCGTGTCAACGCCATGTTGTCGCGGCTGTTGACGGCCAGCCGGACATACGCCAGCAAATCGCGTATCACCGCGCGGTCATAGAAACCTTGTTGGCCCTTGAGTTTATAGGGCACTTTGTGCATCCGGAGTGCTTCTTCGAACTGCCGACTCATATGCTTGGAGCGGTACAGGATGGCAAAATCCCGGGCTTGGCGACCAGCCACTGCGACATCCCCGAACGCCCCGCCATCGGGCGACCCGGCGTGCACCATGGCGGCGATTTCGTAGGCGATTTTGTCGGCTTCTTCTTTGCCGTTCTGGTACTCCAAAAAGACCACGCTGCGCTCACCTTCAAAGCTCCGTTGATGCGCTTTGAGCTGCATGGGTAAAACCAACGTACTCGGCCGAATGACTGCATAGGCCGCATCGAGGATGGCCTGCCGGCTACGGTAGTTGGTTTTGAGTTCGATGATGGTGGCAGTGGGGAACGTATCGCCGTAGCGCGAAATGATGGTGTGGTCTGCGTTGCGGAACCCATAGATCGACTGCATCGCATCACCGACGACAAAGAGCGAGCGCGGCCGACTCCCGACTGGCTCACTGAGGATGCGGATGAGGCTGAATTGGCTGGGGTCGGTGTCTTGGTATTCGTCGACGAGGAGATGCTTCCAGCGCTGCTGGACTGCGTCAAGGATGTCTTCGTGCTCACTCAGCAGGCGATACGTAATCTGGATGAGATCATCAAAATCGAGTGCGTTTGCCTCGGCCAACAAGCCTTGATAGTGGCGATAGCGCAAGGCTACCCACGAGTCATTGGCGTTTTCGGCCTGGGCCAGCAACATGCGTGGCGTCTGCAGGCGACTTTTGGCACGTGAGATGCGCCGCATCAGATCATCTGCCTCGGTTACTTCGGGTGATGGCTCTGGGGCTGCGTCAATCGCTTGTTGGGCGAGTTGCTCTTGCTCATCACCTGTATAGATACTGAAGTTACGGGTGAAGTGGCCGATTTTACCCTCGATGTGCGCGCGCAGGATCTGTACGCAGATCGAGTGAAAGGTCCCCGTCGTGAGTTGCTTCACCTGTGGGCCCACTACACTGCGCAAGCGCGAGCGCATCTCTTTGGCGGCTTTGTTGGTGAAGGTCAACGCCAAAATCGTACTCGGATCGATGCGATGGTGCTGTACCATGTGTGCAATGCGGAGCGTTAAGACGCGGGTTTTGCCGCTCCCAGCCCCGGCTTTGAGCAAGATAGGCCCGATTGGCGCAGTCACGGCGGATTGTTGTTCGGCATTCAGGCCAGCCAAGTAGTTCACAGGTGGGGGATCTCTCTACCGCGGGGGAAGGCTTAGAACAACGATGCTTGGTGCTCTGGTGGGGAATTATCCCACATCGGCCGATACTCCGGCAACACCTTCGTCAACGCGTGATGGAACAGATGCAAATGAGACGGTGAATAGTCCTCGGTCGGGCAGTGCATGAAGAAATACGTTTCGACACCGGCGCGCTCCCATTGGGCGATAC
>JBFYTT010000035.1:0-7634 GCA_041300425.1 Roseiflexaceae bacterium | reverse complement strand
GATGACGGATCCAACTTGCTGCCAACCATGCCAGCATACCTGCTGCAGCGGCGACATGCGTGGTGACGAATGCGCTGGCTGCGAGACCGTTTGCACCCAAGGAGCTCCCGGCATTGAAGCCAAACCACCCGAACCAGAGCAATCCGGTGCCCAACAGTGTCAGTGTGGCGTTGTGCGGCTGCATCGAGTCTTTGCCGTAGCCGAGACGTTTGCCCAGCACGAGTGCACAGACCAGGGCAGATACACCCGATGTGATGTGCACGACCGTACCGCCAGCGAAATCGAGTGCGCCCATGGTGCGGATCCATCCACCCACGCCCCAGACCCAGTGAGCGACTGGTGCATAGACGAGTGTGGCCCATGCCAGTGCAAAAATCGCAAATGCCCCAAAGCGCTTGCGCTCAGCAAATGCACCAGAAATAAGCGCTGGTGTAATCACGGCATACATCATCTGAAAGATCATGAACGCGGCGTGCGGGATGGTCGCTGCATAGTCGGCGTTGGGCTCGATGCCGACACCTTGCAAACCGACCCAATCGAGATTCCCGATGAACCCACCGACGGTTGGTCCGAACGAAAGCGAATATCCCCAGAGTGCCCACTGCACACTGATGAGGGCCAGGATGAAAAAGCTGTGCATCAACGTCGACAAAACGTTTTTTTGGCGGACCAACCCACCGTAGAAGAACGCCAAACCGGGGGTCATCAACATCACCATTGCTGCGGCGATGAGAACCCAAGCGGTATCAGCACCATTGATCGCTTCCATGTGGTACCTCCATTCGATAAAAGTTTCAAAGCTATCGCCTGGTACCGTCTGTGGTGCGTCGTTGCATACAGCGAAACCGCAAAAACCGAGTATGTCTGTTGAGCGGTCTGCTCCAGTGCAGAACCGATACAGTCATCATCGAGATATTGGTAGTGTCAGTCGTAGGGGTGTGGGGTGGAGCGTGGGTATTGGTGTGCTCCGGGGCCAAAGGCCCCGGAGCGGTGGACAGATTTAGGCGTCGTAGTACATGAAGAATTCGTATGGATGTGGGCGCAAGGCGATGTTGACGATGTCCTTCGAGCGCTTGATGTCGATGAAGGATTCGAGCAAGTCCTTGGTGAACACGCCGCCCTTGAGCAAGAACTCGTGGTCTTCTTCGAGTGCGGTCAGTGCCTCGCCCAGGCTGCCTGGGGTGCTCTTGATGTGTGATTTTTCTTCGGCCGACAACTCATAGATGTCGACGTTGAGTGCCTCGGGTGGCTCGACCTTGTTTTGGATGCCGTCGAGACCTGCCATCATCATTGCTGCAAACGCCAAGTATGGGTTCGCGGTTGGATCGGGGAAGCGGACTTCGACGCGACGCGCCTTGGGTGAGTTGGAGTACGTTGGGATGCGGATTGCAGCCGAACGATTGCGCACAGAGTAGACCAAGTTGATAGGTGCTTCGAAGCCGGGGACCAAGCGGCGGTAGCTGTTGGTCGTCGGCGCACATATCGCCAACAAGGCTGCTGCGTGCTTGAGTACTCCACCGATATACCAGCGTGCGGTGTCGGACAGCAATGCGTATTTGTCCTTGTCGAAGAACAACGGTTGGCCGTCCTTCCACAAGCTTTGGTGGACATGCATGCCCGATCCGTTGTCACCGAAGATTGGCTTGGGCATGAAGGTCGCCGACAAGCCGTGTTCTTTGGCAGTTGTGCGGACCACATACTTGTATTTCTGGAGCTGATCGGCCATCTTGAGCAAGGTGTCGTAGCGCATGTCGATTTCGCACTGACCTGCAGTGGCGACTTCGTGGTGGTGCAGTTCGATGTCGATGCCGATGTCGGCCATCTTGAGGATCATCTCGGAGCGGATGTCCTGCAGGGTGTCGGTAGGCGGGGTTGGGAAGTAGCCTTCTTTGTAGCGGACGCGATAGCCCTTGTTGCCGCCTTCTTCTTCTTTGCCGCTGTTCCAGATGCCTTCGGGGCTATCGAGGAAGTAGTAGCCGGAGTTTGGCGTCTGGTTGAAGCGGACGTCGCTGAACAAGAAGAACTCTGCTTCGGGACCAAAATATGCCGTGTCAGCAATACCCGTGGTTTTGAGGTATGCTTCGGCTTTTTTGGCGACGTTGCGTGGGTCGCGTGAGTACGGTTTGCGCTCGAGCGGGTCGATGACGTCGCAGATCAGCACCAAGGTGGGAATCTTGAGGTATGGGTCAATGAAGGCCGAGCTTGGATCAGGAATCATCAACATGTCGGACTCGTGGATGGCCTGGAACCCCTTGATGGAGGAACCGTCAAACCCGAGACCCTCGACCATCATGTCTTCGGTGAGACGTGATGCCGGCAGCGAGTAGTGCTGCCAACCGCCGAACAAGTCCGTGAAACGGGTGTCGACGATTTGGATGTTTTTGTCCTTGATGAGTTGGAGAACTCCCTTTGCGTCCAGTGCCATGTCTGTGCTCCTCGTGCATATCGCGCAGTCGCGTCGTTCGCGGTGCTGCTATCGCCTCAGCAACGACTCTTCATTGAGTAGTTTTATGGAATATGAGAAGTATAGAAGAATCACTTCGGATGCGGGTACAGAAAACGCACGAATTAAATCCAGAGTTTTTGTGCATTTTGCACAAATGAATTACGTAGGTATGTCGTAAAGAGTTTTTATTGCAACAACGTTCGTCTTTTTGCACAATTAGTCTGTTGTGGCACGCAGTGCGTCGAAATAGATGGTCCCCGCACTCCCGCTCCCATCGGGTGTATCGTCGAGAACCAGGGCCTCGAATGTGGCAGGTTGAAGCAAAAATCCGTCATGCGCGTCGATGCGGTCCCACGGTGCGAATTGGAGCGGAATGGGGGCGCAGAGGTCACGCCAACCAGCAGGGCCGCTCGGACCCAGGGTGAGCTGGACGCGCTTTTTGTCGCTGCCGCGTAGCCAAATTTTGACAAGGGTGCTCGTGTCGTCGCCCCACACGGTTAGGCAGACCTGCGTTGTACCGAGTGGCAGAGGGGCATGGTGCCAGCGTCTGAACACGAGGTATTGGTTGCCGTGTGCGGGGAACGCATAGCGGATTGCGATTGCATTACCCCCATTTATTGATCTGCGTTGACTTGCATAGAGAACACCCGTTTGTTCGTCGCCACGAACCCAGACATCGTGTGTGCCGTCGAAATTGAGAACCGGGAGAAAGGCATATGAGCGGGGGTGAAGTTGCGTGACGGATTGGAGGGCACGAAAAACCTCCGCTGCAGGTTTGGGTTGCGACATGTCGTCAGGCCCGTTCGCCCAGCGAAAGAGGCCGTACGGGTTCGTCTTTTCGTCTTTCCAGCTATACCAAAACACATGGGAAATGTCGGATTGCCAGAGGATGTGCATCGCACGGGAGAGATATTCGGCTTGCAGGTGTTCGGTCATGACACCAGGTGGGTCGCGATCGCTTGTCGCGCTACCCCAGCCTATCTCGGTAATCCAGATGGGCTTGTGTCCGTAGCGGTGGAACAGCGGCGTGAGAAACGTCGCCGCTTGGCTGAGGCCTGAATAGTGTGGGTCTAGTGGGTTGACATACGGGTGGATAGCGATAATGTCGACATCGTTCCACAGGCCAGCTGCCGCTGCTGCGTGGAGGAACGGGAGCGCATACGGATTGATCCCTGCGGCAACGAGATGGACGTCGGGTGCGACGCGCGCAATGGCGCGCGCGGTGATGTGAACGAGTTTGGCATAGGCGACCGGGTCGGGTGCGGGATACCAAAAGTGGGGATTGTCTGGTTCGTTCCAGATTTGCCAATGCGTGATGCGGTCACGATACCGAGCAACGGTTTGGGCTGCCCAGGCTGCAAAGAGGTCTGGATCCGGGGCAGCAAAAGAATTGTCGTAGGGGTCATCATGCGGATTGAGTGTCGCCCAGCCAGGAGGGTGACCGAGGACGCCCAACACCTGAATCCCCTGGTGTTCGAATGCCTCAACCGTCGTATCGGTGAATGACCAATCGTATGCATCGACCGTGCGTTGGATGCGATACCAATGGAAGTCTTCGCGGACCCATGGTGTCTGTGCCGTGGACGCATGTTGGACATGTGACGGGATGTCGCGCAGGTTCATGGAGCGACTGGCAAAATGGGTGTTTACGGCGAGGATGCTGGGTGTTGTTTTTGGCGAATCTGTGGGTCGTATCTGCACAGGAAGTGCAGCCCAGCAGATTTCGAATATGAGCATGAGACTACTGCAGAGCCGTATGAAGTGATTACGGTGTTGTGACATATAGGGTCTTTGTAGGAGCGAGCGCATGGAGTGTTCCCGCAGCATCCGTTACCTGTATCCCATCAAGCCGTGCACTCCCCGTACGCAATGCGGTCATGCGGTACCGTAGGCGCCAGACGCCGGCCTCAGGCTGACGGATAGAGATACGATAGCCTCCGGGGACTTCCTGGATTGACCAAGAGCTGGGGAGCTCGCGAAACGTTATGCTTGCGAGTGCGGGGACGGGGACAAAGAGTGTCGTATAGGGGCGTGGCACGATCCGAACGAGGTCGATCGTACTGTCGACGGATTGTCCAATGGCGAGGAGCGGGATATGAGCGAGCTCTTGCCCGTCGGGTGTGGTGTAGCGTTGTCTGAGCACGACGTCCTGCGTGGGGGGGACGAGTGCGCGCGGGTATTCGATACCGATGAGCACTGGGCTGTCGCTCCAAATGCTGGTCGACCCACGGATGCGTTGTGCCTGGGCAATCGATCCACTACTGACGACGTGCCCGTAACCATCGGCGACGGTGACTCGCTGTGAACGGTCGAGTTCTGGGAGCAACAACGCCCGTATGTGCCATGCACGGGCATTTGCGATCGGATCACCCCACCCTGCGACTCCCCGTTGGCTGAGCAGATAGGTGCGAATGCCGGCAGTGATGTCTGCTGGTGCATTGGATGGCAGGAGTGCTGCTGCAATGAGCAGCTGTTGTGCAACAGCTGAATGGATCCCGATCGTGGCTGGATCGCTCGCCCATTGCAATCCACGCGATGCGGTGACCGCCCGGGCAAGTAAAGTGGTGCGCATGGCAGCGAAATCAATTTCGGGGTATTGCGGTGCACAGAGTAAAAGTGCGGCAAGACCTTCGTTGCCGAGGGTATCACGCAGCGCACTGAGCGCGCGCATCGCCTCGAGATTCCGCTCCCCGACGAGTGCAAGCGCATACAGCGTATGGGCACGGACACTCAAGGGTACGGTTGTATTATCCGCGGTGCGCTGCAGTAACGGGATCATGGGCTGGATGACTGCACGGTCGTACGGCATCTGCGCGAGTGCGATGACCACATCGGCAGTGATGAGCGGGTCAGCATCAGCATGAGCATCCACTCCCCACGCCAGGTCTGGCCGACGAGATTGGAGTAAATCCCGCTCGAGGAGCGATGTATCGTGCCGTTCTCGGCGTAACCAAATGGCATGGGCGACATGAGCCGGCGTGTGCGTGGTGACTGTGTCATCGTCGAGAGCAGTCGCAAAATCCTCGATGCTACGCAAGACGTCAAATGGAGTGTCGTACCGTCCTGCTTCGAGCGACGTACGCCCGGTTAACAAAAATCCGTCGGGACTGCTGCTGGTCGGAGGCGTGCTGACGGCAGGTTGCCACACGGTAGGCGGCGTACCATTCAGCGAAATCGTCAATTGTGGATTTGTCCGGAGGACGCGCATATGCCATCGAAAGACAACCGTCCCATCGGCGTTTGCGGTTCGTGTGTAGATGGGGAGTGGGTCAACAATCAGTAATGCCGTCGGGTCAAGCGACACGGTGACGTCGGAGGCAGGGTTCACTGCGCCGATTGTGTAGCGTACCGCGATGACATCACCGACTGCGACGGCGTCGGGCGCGTCGAGGTGTGTCGCAATCGAAGATTGCAGCATGATGTCGGTCGATAGCAGGCGTTGGCACCATGGATGTGCAATCAACGAGCGTATCGTGATCGGCGATGCTGGCATTGGAAAGGAGAAAGGCACCCGGAGCGCGCCAGATTCGGGTACGACTAGGTCATTACGCCATCCGATTCGGGCACCGTTTGCATCGATTAGTGCCATCACAACGGTGCTGTCAGGGGGCGCGCTGAGGTCTACCGAAAGGCCATCGGTCAGATCCCAATCAGCACGCACCGTTGCAGTGGTACAGGTGCGTTCCATCACCGGGGTAACGTCGCTCCGGTTCGATAGGGTGGTGGTTGCGTAGGCATACTGAATGGACGTCGAGGAGGTGATTGGCTCGCTCGCGATAATGCCCGTCGGCGAGCCATCGATCCAGGCGATTTGCAACCCATCATCGTGTAGCGTGGCACCCAGTAACGGTTGTGTATCGCGGATATCTGTGAGCCAGCGGGCAGGCTCTGTGCGATCAAACGCTGCCAGTTGGGCCAGAATCTTTTGTGGAGCGGGGAGCACGCCAACGTTGGTCGTTGCCCGTGCCGTCGCTGTGCCTGCGCGCGTGGTGATGCGCCAGGTGCCAATGGGCAGTACGATGAGCTTGGTCGCATAGCCTTGCTCGTCGGTTTGCATTGTGCGTATCTGTTGCACTGCACCAGCGGCAGAATGGACGGTTATTTCGATTGATGCATTGGCTATGGAAAGGCCATTGTTGACCAAACGAGCGCCGATTGCAAACGGAACATTCGGTTCGTACCAATGTGCCAGCGGATCGATAGACAGTTGATTATCTGTGCTCCGGGGAGGCACAAAACGAACCTGACTCGTCATGATGGTGAGGGCATGATGTGCAATGGTGTCGGGGATTTCGGCGCGCCCACTGGTATCGGTTCGCGTGGAACGATATACGTCTGCATCACGCCAGTAGACAAACGCACCGGCAATGGGTCGTTGGGCTGCATCAGTGACCCGTATGATAGTCGATTGGTCTGTATTGGTGCGCGTGATGGTGGCCGTGCGTGTTTGGTCGGGGAGAATGAGTATGTGCGAACGCGTTCGTGCGCTTTCGGTAGCACAACTCAACGTTGCCACCCCAATCGGTGCATCATCAGGGATTCTGATGGTCGTTGTTGCGATTTGCTGATTGGCGGTCCATTGGAGGGTCTGTGCCCACAAGACCTTGCCGAGTTCTGTCGTGAGGGTCACGGTGGCAGCAAAAGGGGGAGCTGTGGTGCTCCGTGCACAGGCTATGGCGAGTTCTGCCCCTGCATAGGCGCTGGTATGTGCCGTCATTACGGTCAACATAGGCGAGCGTACGGTGAGCGTTGTGATGGGTTGTTCTGAGACGTCGTAGGGTGTGCCCCGTGCGAAAACGAGTGCGGTAGTTCCGGTTTTGATAGCGTCTGTCGACCAGATACCCTGTTCGTCTGCAGTCCCTGTGGTGATGGCACCACTGTTCTGATAGACATCAAACGTGGTAGGTTCGCCATCAATCGCAAGCGGTACCCCCGCTACGAGTGTGTTCCCTAGGGACAATGCGTGGATAGTGGCGGGCAACACGCGGATGAAGCGTGTGTCTTGCGACCCTTTGCTATCACTGATCCTGGCCAACACTACGCGGCTGGTCAGGGGTGTCGGGAGGATCCTCGCCAGATCAAGGTTGACTGCTGAATCGAGTTCTGTCGTCAGTGGAATGGTCGCAAAAGGGAGGATACCGTAGCGCATCGGATCATACGCAGCGAATTCGGCGAGAGCGAACGCGCG
>JBFYTT010000028.1:0-3009 GCA_041300425.1 Roseiflexaceae bacterium | reverse complement strand
CCTCGTCACTCCGCGTAAACAACGTCGTGTCACCGGTCATGGCATCGAGGAGCAGCCGCTCGTAGGCCTCGGGTGATTCGCCACCGAAGGCATCGACGTAGTTGAAGTTCATCGTCACCGGCCGGATATCACCCGCTTGCCCGGGAACTTTCGAATTAAAGCGTAACGCGATGCCTTCGTTGGGTTGGATCCGGATGCTCAGTTCATTGGGTGCGCTGCGTGACATCGGTCCATCTTGGAACAACAACAGCGGCGCACTCTTGAAAACCACGGTTATCTCGCTGGCACGGACCGGCATCCGTTTGCCGGTGCGCAGGTAGAACGGCACGCCGGCCCATCGCCAGCTTTCGATCTCGAAGCGCATAGCGACGTACGTCTCGGTCGTACTGTTGGCCTGCACACCCGTCTCGTCGAGATATGCCGGTGCAGTGCCGGGTCCGGCGCTATAGCGACCGCGCACCGAAATCTTGTTGACGTCAGCGGGTGCAATCGGGCGCACAGCGCGCAACACTTTGACCTTTTCGTCGCGTACCGCATCGGCACTGGCACCACCCACAGGCGGTTCCATCGCGGTCAGCGACAACAGTTGCATCATGTGGTTTTGGACCATATCGCGGATGGCGCCGGCCTGTTCGTAGTAGCCTCCACGCCCCTCGACACCGATAGACTCGGCGACGGTGATCTGTACATGGTCGATGTAGCGGCGGTTCCACAGCGGCTCAAAGATGCCGTTGGCGAAGCGCAACACGAGCAGATTTTGAACGGTTTCTTTGCCCAAATAGTGATCGATGCGATAGACTTGGCGCTCTTCAAACACATCGTGGACGACCTTGTTGAGGTGCAATGCACTTTCGAGATCGTGTCCAAACGGCTTTTCGACGATAATCCGCGTCCATCCACCGTTTGGTGAATGGGCCAAGCCAGCGGCACCGAGGTTGTTGATGATGTCTTCGTAGGATTCGGGCGGTGTCGCCAAATAAAACATCCGATTGCCGCTGGTGCCCTGTTCGGCGTCGATGGCATCGAGTCGTTGTGCCAAGGCGGTATAGCCCTCGGCGTCTTCGAATGTAGAGCGGATGTACGAGACTCGGCTGATGAAGGCCGGCCAATCCCCACCGTCGAGGCGGGCCCGCGAATGTTTGCTGCCTTCGTCGAACAGCAGAGTGCGGAAGTAGTCGTCGCTCCAATCACGCCGTGCAAACCCCAGGATGGTGGTGTTGGCGTGGAGCAGACCTTCGCGGCGCAGGTTGTAGAGTGCGGGCACAAGCTTGCGGCGCGTCAAATCGCCCGTCGCGCCAAAGATGACAATCGTACACGGGTCCGAGATGCGCGCAGTGGTGTTCCGTTGCATAGGGTGTCGACTCCTCAGCGCTATGGTGCGGTGGGTATGGCAGTCGGGAGCACGACGTTGTCTCCACGTTGGGCGTACGGTAGTGGCGGGTCGGGGAGTGGAGCTTTGTAGAGGGTCCCACCATTCACAAAGTAGAGCATTGGCCGGGCTTGCGTCTCGTCGACAGCGACCGACGTCAGGTTATCGAGTGTGAATTCACTATCGGTCGGCACGGCGATTTGCTGCACAAAGCGCCCACTGCGTTTTTCGATTTGGATAACACGCCCGCCGTAGCTATCGACCAGATAAAAGTACCCCAAATCTCCATCTCCGGTAACCACCATGCGGCTGACCGACCGGAGTGCCGGGGTGATTACCGGCAATGCAACGGTGCGTTCATAGGTACGTTCACCGTCGGCGACTTGTGCGAACACCTTGATGCTCCCGCTGGGCATCAAGAGATAGATGCGGCCGTCGATACCCATGTCGACTGCGGTGTCGAACAATTGGCCACCGTCGTTTTGGATCCAGGGGGTGGGGAAGTCGCCGAACTGCGTCGACAAGTAGCGCAGAATATTGCTCTGGGTGACTCCCCAGACATACAAATTGCCGCCAAAGCTCTGCACGCGCATGCTCCGGTCGGTCGGATTCCACTCGAGGCTACCGGCCAGAATACTGTAGTTCCACTCGTTGCCATTGCGAAAAAAGTAGATGTACGGGCCGTTGTTCGTGCTTTGTGCGATGGCGATGATACTGTCGATACGCCAGGCAATATCAAACACTTTGGCCACTGTGACATCACCAACCTGGGTGTTGGGTTGGAGCATCGGTGTCGGGGTGCCGCCCTCACGCGGGACGTTGAACAGGATGCCGGCATTGCTGTCGTAGAGATAGATCATCTCGAAGTTGCTGGCGTTTTCGACCGAATTCGCCGGTGGTGGTACCACCACACTGGTGAATATCCCGCTCTTGAGCGGGTGCTGGGCAACCACTTGGATGTCTTCGAGGAGCGACCGTCGTTGCACGACACGCTCGGCCTTCTCGATTTTGTTGATCATGCTGAAGTAGCGCTGGCGATTGCTGGTCGTCGCCGTAAAGACCCCGCTCTGTTGCAAATCCGTCACCATCGTCCGCGCCACTTCGATGCGCTGCTCGGCATCGCGTTCGGTGACGGCATCACTTATCGACTCTACTGCGACTTCAGCCGTTACGATGCTGTTTTCGCTGCGTTGCAGACGATTCTCGCGGGCCACGTTGGTCCCATAAAAGAACAGCACTGCGATGACTGCGCCCATGAGTGACAACATGGCCCAGGGGAACGGTGGCTTTTGTTTGCGATACGACAACCCTTCGCCGCGCGACACCGACTGCATGCGACGCTGGGTCGGGGTCGGCAGTCGGAACCAGCGCTGGCTCAGCAAGCGTTGGAACACCGTCCCCATCAGTTCGCTGTATTTGATTGGCTCGGTCTGTTGCGTCCGGTAGCGACCCGGTGTCGCCCGATAATCTGTATCGAGCGGCGTCGACGGTACTTCGACATCGACCGCCTCGATAACCTGCTGCGGCAGTTCGGTGCGGTTTTTGACTTTGTCGACACGTGCCATGCGCTCGGCCTGCAGATCGATATCTTCGCCCACATCAATCGGGGCAGGGTTCGGGATGGGGTCGACGGTATAGGG
>JBFYTT010000023.1:0-4161 GCA_041300425.1 Roseiflexaceae bacterium | reverse complement strand
GTGGGATATCCTGTGTTTCCATCGTACCGTTTTCGTCGATGAGGGGTTGCAGATCCATCACCGAGGCGATTTCTGCATCGGTTGATGGCACATTGACGCCCCAATATAAGCAATCAGTACGATTTGCCATGTCTGCAAATGTGAGCGTCCTGGTCACATTATCGGTCGACAGCACGTTCACAAAAATATCTGGTTCGGAAGTCGAAAGCTCACGCACTTGGCGCCGGATATCCGTCGCAGACAGTCCATATGCCGCGTATGTGATTGTGGTCTGGTTTGGCTTTGCCTCTTGTGCCGAAGGGGTCGCAACTACCACCGGCCGCGAGTCAGGCGTCGGGCTGGGTGTGACATTTATCGATGCAATCGCCGATTGCATGTTTTCGTAGGCTTGCTGGAGCGCTTGTTCTGGAGTTCTTGGGTCCTGTTCAAACAGTGCCCATGTCGCATTGAGCACGTTGTAATAGACCATAAACTCACTATTCGGGGCGAAGCGCATGGGCGGGAAATTTGCAATGGTATATACATAGGTCTCGTTGCGTGCTGTTTCGTCTTCATTTGCAGGCGGGAACTGTTCGTTCAGTGACTTCCGTGTGTAGAAATAGCCGGGCAGATTCGACGACCGTGAGTCGTTGGGTATCGGCTGCCGTGTCAACCACTCGACAAACGTCCACGCCGCCTGGGGTGACCGTGTACCGCTACTCACGATATATCCCTCGGCATAGGTCATCGTGTCAATGTATGATCCGGCAGGCATGATCGCTGAACCGATTTCAAAAGAAACGGCTTGTGCCTGGTCGCCGCAGCAGAGTGCTGATTCGTTCCACATGGCGACTTTGCCATCACGTACCAACTGCGTTGGATCGTTGAAATTCGATGGATCCCTCCCCGTAGATCCAGGTTCGATACCGATACCATAGCTGTTGCTAGGACCGAGTACCACGCCACGATCAATGTAATCTTTGTAGAGCCGCAGTGCCTCGATGATTTTGGGGTCATTTGCGGTGAGATCTGCAGGCTTCATACCGAGTGTGTCTACCCCGACTTTGTCGAGGAGGAAGTTGAACAGAATGTTACCGCCCGTCGCGTCGTACCAGCCATACTGCTTCACAACACCGTTTTCTTTGATGGTGAGTTGCTCAGCGACGGCAATCATATCTGCGAACGTCCAGTCTTGTGCTGGTTCAGGAATTGAACCGGTACGAAACTTCTCTTTGTGGTAACTCATCGCAACAAGGCTGATAGCGCGCGGCAAAATATGGACTGCCTCGTCGCTGGTATAGCGTTCGAGAATCCCCGAATAATAGTCCGCACGGTCAAATGCGGTATCAGCATCCATGTAGGGCTTCATGTCGAGGGCCAAACCAGCCTTGACACCTTCGTTGTTCAACCAAAAAGACGGCGCGACGTCGACAGCACTCACGACCCGACGCAACATACTGGTCGTTGATTCGTTGGGGTAATTCCCCGATGCATCAGGATATGTTTGGGTGACATCATCGAGTGGCACGAGAAGCACCGTAATTTCGGGGTGTTCTTGCATAAATCGGTCGATTATCGTCTTGTATATTGTGCGTTCGTAGTCGTACACGCCATACGCAATCGTCTGTGTACTGCCATCAGGACCTTGCGG
This sequence comes from Roseiflexaceae bacterium, assembly GCA_041300425.1. GTDB lineage: Bacteria > Chloroflexota > Chloroflexia > Chloroflexales > Roseiflexaceae > UBA965. Next base: position 2,531 of record JBFYTT010000023.1, on the reverse strand, counting down.
ATCAGTCGGCACAGCCGTTGATTCACCGGCTGGGATGGTCGGCAGCGCAGCTCCCCCCGCACCACACGCTTGTAAGAACATCGCACACACACACAACAAGCCAAGCATTTTGCGCTTCAACATACCTACTCTTTTCTCACCATTTCCGTCGTCACTATTCATTATAGGCACTCTGGGTCACTCCATCGTCAAAAAACCATGAAAAAACCATGCGCATCGCATCTCAAAAACCCCTATGAGCACCTTATGAAGCAGAGATTGTGCCAGGCACCGGCGAGGATTGGTATGTCCAAATGACGCCACCAGCAGCGTGTCGGAACGTGAGTAACGGTTGATCAAAGGGGCACGTAGCAGAAATTGGGTCGAAACTGCGTTATGCTATACTGGGACTACAATTTCATCGACGCAACGGAGCATAGATATGCCCCAGCCACACGATCGCGGTGGGCGGGATCGCCTATCAGCGGTCATTCATTTTTTGGGTGATCAGCTCGGCGATGTGATACGCGCCCAAGCTGGAACGACGGCGTTCGAAAACGAAGAAATAGTTCGTGCACTCAGCAAAGAACTGCGCGCGCATCCATCCCATCAACGGACTCGTGCTCTGCAGAGCCGAATTGCTGCGCTCGACATAACGGCGCTCAAGGACCTGATCAAATCGTTCAGTACGTACTTCGCACTGGTGAACTTGTCTGAACAACTCCAACGCACCTGGGTACTCAATGAACGTGAGCGACAGGCACGTCGTGCACACGAACCAACACACGAATCCATCGCCGAAGCAGTACGTGATATTGTGAGTCAAGGCGTCTCTGCTCACGAGATTCAGCAATGGTTGAACCACGCCACGGTCCGTCCGGTGTTCACTGCGCATCCTACCGAAGCCCGTCGTCGTACCACCCTCGACAAGCTCCGGCGCTTGGTCACATTGCTCGATCCGGTCGCACACGACACCTCATATTTGCAGGATGCAGATGTCATCGCAACCGCCCGTGAAGAAATCGTCGGGCTGTGGCAGAGTGATGACATTCGGGTGGTGCGGCCAACCGTCATCGACGAAGTCAAAAATGGGCTCTATTATTTCGAGCAAAGCATCGCCCGTTTGGTCCCAGCGCTCTATCGTGATCTCGAACGCTCTCTAGCGACCGCGTTCCCCGAAACCAAATGGCACATCCCAGCGATTTTGCGGTTTGGGTCATGGATGGGGGGCGACCGTGACGGCAACCCGTTTGTCCGGCCCGAAACGACCATCGAGGCTGTACGATTAATGCGCCTCGCAGCACTCGAGTTCTATGCAAATGAAGCCGACAAGCTCAGCCGCCGCCTGAGTAATTCGGATCGCCAGGTGAGCGTGTCACCCGAGCTGTTAACCTCACTTGCCGTCGATGCAACGTACTTTCCGACGACCGCAGCCGAAGTGACGCAACGCTACCCACACGAACCGTATCGGCGCAAAATCTTGCTTATTGCGCATCGGTTACGGGTGACCATGAACTATACCCAGGCTCTAAAGCCTGTATGGCCGACACCGCACGACACCAACATGACGCATATCTACACCGATGCGAGTCAATTGCTGGCGGACTTTGCCGTTGTGGTCGATTCACTGAACCAAAACAATGGCCAGGATGTCGCGAACGGCGCTCTACACGACCTTATCCGACAGATTGAAGTCTTTGGTATGAGTTTCGCGTCACTCGACATCCGGCAGCATAGCGAGCGCCATGCCACCGCTATAGCCGAGATTTTCGCAAAAGCCGGCATTACCGAAACCTACATGGCACTGAGCGAAGTGGAGCGCACCGAGTTACTTGTGCGTGAATTGCATGCACTACGACCCCTTATCCCCGCGCTTCCCCAGTATTCTGAGCCGACCAACGAAGTCATTGAAACGTTTCGTATCGTTACTTCTATCAATCAACAACTCGCCCCCGGGACCATCCAGACCATTATTGTGTCGATGACCCGCGGTGTGTCTGATGTTCTCTCGGTGTTGCTGCTCGCGCGTGAAGCAGGTGTCCTCGAGCTCCCGAATGGCGGCATCGATATAGTGCCACTGTTTGAAACAGGCGAAGATCTTGCGCACTGCGAACAGGTGATAGTGTCGTGTTGGCAGAACCCAACATATCGCGCCCACCTCGCCCGGCGCGGCGACATCCAAGAAATCATGATTGGCTACTCAGACAGCAACAAAGACGTCGGTTTCGTGTCGGCAAACTGGGCATTGTACGAAGCCCAACGGAAGTTGCGCGACATCGGCAGCGCCCACCAGATCAGTATGCGGTTGTTCCATGGTCGGGGCGGCTCAATCGGTCGCGGTGGTGGACCCACCAACGAAGCAATTTTGGCCCAGCCCCCCGGGAGCGTCGCCGGGCAGATCAAAATCACTGAACAAGGCGAAGTTATTTCGGACCGATATTCGCTCCAAGCACTCGCCAAGCGACACCTCGAACAAGTCGTGCATGCCGTGATGAAGGCTGCGTTTGTGCATCCGTCTGATCCGCCAACTGCCTGGACAACAGCCCTCGAGA
>JBFYTT010000022.1:0-3101 GCA_041300425.1 Roseiflexaceae bacterium | reverse complement strand
CGAATCGTACCGCGAAGAATCACCGCAGCATTTGGTCGTCGTCGAGCGATACGCAATTGGACAGACACCGGTGACCGTCGGCCAATATGCAGCATGGGTGGCTACAGGCGGTTCAACGCCTCCTTCATGGCCGACGCAGGCACGCCAGGATCCGCTCTGTCCTGTTGTCGATATTACCCTCCCCATGGCCATGGCATATGCCGATTGGAAGAGCAGCATCGACGAGGTGCCGTATCGCCTCCCGAGCGAGGCAGAATGGGAATGCGCCGCTCGCGGAACCGACGGGCGCCAGTTCCCTTGGGGAGACGAATGGCAGGTCTCGTATGCCGCAACTCGTGAGTCGGGCCTCCCCTTGCAGCCGGTCGGGCTGTATCCACACGGGGCGAGCCCATGGGGCGTGTTCGACATGGCCGGCAGCGTGTGGGAGTGGACACACTCGCTCGACATGCTCTACCCCTATCGCGCAGGTGATGGTCGAAATGACCCCACAGCGACAGGACGGCGGATCATTCGTGGTGGTTGTTATGTAAATCCAATAGGCTATGCACGCTGCGCGTGCAGATTCCGCATGGCACCGACCATGAGTAATGGGTTTTTGGGATTTCGATTAGTCAGAGAAAACCGCACTCCCTAACGGGAATGCGGCGTCTGGCGCAGTTATACTTCGTCGTCCGTCGGCCGGTTGCGCCGCGGTGGTTGCGCATCAGAAATTTGGCTTTGGTCTGGATCAACGACGATATCCGTCGCTACTGGCGCTGTATCAAACACCACGTCGTCAGTCGGCGCACGACCGAGGCTTTCTCCAGTCCACGGATCATAGCGCCAACCCGGGCGATTCGTCCCACTGGCCAGGACTTGATCTTCTTCGGGCAGCAGAATAATCGCCATAACATAGGCGATTGCGGCTACTCCTATATTGGCCAATGCCAATACAACGAACACGCCCCGCACCACGACCGTATCCAACCGAAATGCACGAGCGATACCGCCACACACACCACTGACCATGCGATCGCTCTTCGAACGAGTTAAATCTTTGAAGTTCATACCGACCTCCATTTCTCTTGGCGCTATGACGGCAGAAGTGGCAGTCGGGTTGCAGAGGTTTGTTACGCGGGAATGGAGCGCGCCAGCACTTCCATCCGCTGCACAAAGCGTTCGATAAATGTCTCGCTGTCGAAGTGTGTGACCAACCGGACATTATGCGGCGGGCGTTGCATGGAGCGCCATGTTGCGGGCCAGTCGGTCGCAGCATAGCCGGTCATGTCGGTATCACGCGGCGGATGGCCGGTATCGCCGACATAACTCAATACGGTCTTGCCGATGGTCAGCTCACTCGTGTATTCGATATCCACACGCACCGATTCGGTTCGGGCGAGCTCGGGCCAGAGTGTCAATGCAAGCGCCACAGGGTCATTAATGGAACATCCCGCAATGCCGAAACTGGCATAATGAAAATCCAAATAAAACCGCGTCGCATCGGCGATGAACTGCGTCACAGGTGAATCAATTGCCAACAATCGATCGATGTGATGTTGATGGAGCATCACATCTCGAGTGATGTCCCATGGGACAAGGGTAATCGGCATCCCGCTGGTCAACACGATATGCGCAGCATGAGGATCCACAAAAAAGTTAAATTCAGCCAACGAAGTCGTGTTTCCATCGACACGAACCGCCCCACCCATGATGATAACTTCCTTTACTGCATCCACAATTGTGGGCTCTTTGCGGATCGCGAGGGCGATATTGGTTAATGGGGCCACGGGGACGAGGCTGAGTTGGCCAGGGTTTGTGAGAATCTCGCGGATGATGCAATCAACACCATGTTCACGGGCGTCTGAGGCATCTGAAGCGGGCAGAACCGCATAGCCCAAACCACTGGCACCGTGTGTTTCGGCGGCAGTAAATGCGGGCCGCAAGAGCGGGAGTGCCACACCGGAGCAGACCGGAATGTGTGTGTGTTTGGCGAGTGCAAGTACTGCGCGTGCATTTGCGACACCTGCGGCGAGGGGGCAGTTACCACCGGTAACGGTGACTGCGCGCAGGTCGAGTTCGGGCGAAGCAACAGCGAGGAGGATGGCGAGTGCATCGTCAATCCCGGGGTCGGTGTCGAGCAAGACACGAAGTGACATGATATTCCTTCCAAATGCAAGAAAATCCAGACCGTACCATACTTTGACAGTACCACTACACTATGTCATAATTATCCATAGATTCAGCAACACGACAACTTTCGAATGGGGTTTTGATGCGTGCGTATCTCGACATCGAAACAACCAACGATCAGCGAATCAGTGTCATTGGTATCTATCGGCACGATGTGGGTACCATACAGCTCATCGACGGCGGAATTCACGATGTAGCAATATACGAGGCCCTCGCGGGCTGTACAGTTCTCGTGACATTCAACGGGTCAGGATTTGACCTCCCGCACATCAAAAAGCGCATGCGCATAAACTTGCTGAACGATTTTGCGCACAGCGATTTGATGTACGTCTGTCGCAAACACGGGTTACGTGGTGGCCTCAAAAAAATCGAAGCAGACACCGGTATCAACCGCGGCACTGCTGGCATCACAGGTATTGATGCCCCTCGATTGTGGCACCTCTACGAGACGAATCACGACCAATCTGCACTAGATGTACTGTTACGGTACAACCAAGAAGATGTGATGAATCTCCATTTGCTCGAAGCCCATTTGGGGATTGTGCCTGCCGAGCCCGTCAACCCCGCGACACGACGACAATTTGATTGAGTATAGACGCGATATGCAACCTAAAATTCTCAACCAACGCTACGAAATTGAAGAAAAACTCGGCGATGGCGGTATGGCTACCGTATTTCGTGGTCGGGATACCCGGTTGAATCGTTTGGTGGCAATCAAAGTATTGCATTCGCATCATGCGAACGATATCAATTTTTTGCAGCGCTTCAGTCATGAAGCCCAGGCTGCGGCTAACCTGCGCCACCCAAGCATTGTCGACATCTACGATGTCGGCCAAGAAGACCGCCAGCACTTCATTGTGATGGAATTTGTGGATGGCCCAGATCTCAAAAGCATTATTTTGCGTAAGCGCCAGTTGCCCATCCAACAGGTC
>JBFYTT010000004.1:0-3084 GCA_041300425.1 Roseiflexaceae bacterium | reverse complement strand
CTGATAGTGACGCTCTCGAGTGGGGTGGCCTTTTGGGTGACGTCGGTCTCGGTGATGAGCCAACCCGAGAAGTTGACCGCGCGCAGCGCTGCAATGATTGCAGCGAAGTCGATACAGCCCTCGCCGAGCTCTGCAAAAATACCGTGGTCTGTGAACGTGCCGTAGTCCCACTCGGCTGCGGCGCCGCGGGCCCGCACGGATTCGTCGATGTCTTTGAGGTGTACGGTCTTGATGCGGGGGGCGTAGTCGCGGATGAACGCCACCGCGTCGTCGCCGGCCCATTGCATGTGGCCGGTGTCTGGCCCGAGGAAGACGAGCTTGGGGTCGGTCAAGGCGAGTAGCCGATCGGTCTCGGCGCGGGTTTCGATGACGGTACCGACGTGATTGTGGAATGCAATCGACACACCGTGGGCCAGCGTGGCAGCCCCGACGGCGTTGAGGTTTTCGGCGAAAACGTTGTACTGCTCGTCGGTCAGTGCGTCTGCAGCGGTGACATGACCGGCGGTCTGGGAGCGCGTCAACCCGCGGGAGGTTTTGTAGTCGAACCCGCCCGGCGCCACATAGAGCGTATCGCAGCCGGCTGCTGCGGCAAACGACGCGAAGCGCTTGGCTTTTTCGACGAACTCTGCGCGCCGGCTTTTCTCCCAAAATGCCGTTCCATAATACGCAGGTGCAGGTGAGAGTCCGTGCTTTTTGTACATGGCCAAGGTCTCGGCATCGCTGCGGTCATCTTCGGGACCACAGGGAGCGCCAGCGTAGCCGGCTTTGGCAATCTGCCCCAAAACGTCGTCCTCGGGTGCCAACCACTCTGCCCCATTGGGACCGAAGCGCACCCAGGTGATTTGCCCACAGCCAATCTGAATCGAACCCATGGCATGACTCCTTTGTATGCAGTGCGCGGCGATGCGCGTGACAACAGTTCAGTATGAGCGACGCCTCCTGTTATGGCATGGCGTGTACGCGCGTTATTGACGCAGATCGATGCCTACTTGCCAGGCACCATCGAGCCCACCGTCGATCACCATTCGAGCGCCGTCGGCGGGCCGAAAGAATCCAAACGACAGGGTGTATGCACCAAGCGGCAGCGGCGCTGCAAGCGGCACATCGGCACGGAGAACGACCAATTCGTCGGGTTGCCACGTGGCAATCGGCAGGTCGTCGCGCGGCAGCGAAATGCGTTGGGCGACGATGACACCCTGGGCGTCGATGATATGGACAAAGATCCACCAGCCCGGTTCGGTCACCGCTGCCGTCACCGTGAGATACGCGTTTACATGCACCTGTTGCGCATCGGCACGTGGTTGCAGGCGTGCGTCGGCATAGAGTGGGGTGATGCGGTTGCGCTCGGGGCCTATGCCGACCCGTACACCCTCGATGCGTAGGCCATCGCTGGTCTGGGCTGGTGTACCGATGACCTGTAACGCTACAAGAGGGTCAGTGCTGTACAGATCCAAGGCGTCGCCGTTGCCGCCGTTGTCTGTATTGGGGAGCGACTGTGCGCGTGCGTACCCATCGGGTACACGATAATCGGGCCACTGGCTGCGATTGACGAGCAGGGTCTGCATGCCGGCCTGTTGCCAACGGCTGAGTTCGTCGGTTTTGTTGCTAGCAGCTGCACACGACGGGGTTTGAGCGGCGCTGGTCACGTCGAGCGTGCAGACCGGGATAGCGCCACGGACTATGGTGCCGACCAACGCATCGACAGCCACGCGATTGTAGGGGCGCTCGGCAACGCGGTGCGCCTGTACCGATTGAATCGCGCTGGGGATGAGCAGCAGTGCGACCAATACGACCGGGAGTGGTTTGAACAACTGATAGCGTTGCGTCAACCATGCACCGGCGACCGCCATTGCGATGGGCGCATAGATCACCAACGGCATGATGTTGCGCATATAGTGCCGTTCACGCGACAAGAAGAAGACCAGCTCGATAGCCAAAAACACCACGAACGCGCGCTCGAGTGGTGTGCCGCGCCGGACAATCAGCGCCAGGCCCAAGAGGGTCAGCGGCGTCGCCACAAATGGCCAGCCTTCGCCCCAGAAGAACGCCAGGTAGAGTTGCCAGTCCCATGGTGCATTGCCGGGATCTTGGCGACTATAGTGCGATACCTGAAAATTCATGTCGGCCACGAATTGCTGAGCGTTGACAAGCAGACCAGGCGTGGTCGCAAAGAACCCGACGGTTGTTCCTGCCGCCAACACCGCCAGCGCGGTAATGAGTGCGCGCCATTGGCGCGTGCGCAGGAGATCCCACTGGGTGGCTGCCGGCACGATGATGATGGCAGCCAGGTTGTATTTGGTGCCGATGGCTAATCCGACCGTCAGGGCGACTGCCCACCAGAGGTACATCGATGGCTGCTTAGTGTAGTGCCAACTCACAATCAACGTGGCCAAGGTCATTACAGCGACGAGGCCGTCAGGACCAATGTAGGCGCTCTGGGCGACGTGGAACGGCAACACGCAGACCCAGGCGGCAGCGAACCAGGCCCAACGGCCGAGATTTTTTTGGCGGACGTGGTATGCAACCAATGGAATGGCCACCAACGCCATCACAATGCTGGTCATGCGACCAACCACAAAGGGCATCACGACCTGTGTGATGCGGTCGGTCGTACGGAGCAGCAGTTCTGCCGGGATGGGATCGCGCAACGCCTGGAGCCATACCGCCAACCAGACCGGGTAGACTGACAGATGCGGGCGGTCGAACGAACCCGGGAACAACGAGCCTTGTGCCAGCATCTTGAGCACCATGTTGATCACATATGGCTCATCGGGATGCGGCGTATACGGCAATCCGAACCACACCGCCGGCCATCGCAGGACAAAGCCCACGCAGCACAAAAGGAGCAGAATAATGATGTTTGCGTGTGTTGTAATAAATCGTTTCATCGTGTGCATTATAGTAGGTCGCCGCCACGGTGGCGACAGTGAATTGAACCCCCGGGAGCATGCCCCGGTGTACGAATTGTGTTTGATCGCCGCCAAGGTGGCGACAAGAATATCGAAAATCCCGGAGCATACCGAGGAGGTACAATATACCCCAGCACCCAATAATCGGCGAGAGCGAAAGGCACAACCATGCGAC
>JBFYTT010000355.1:0-3564 GCA_041300425.1 Roseiflexaceae bacterium | reverse complement strand
CGGGGAATCCGCCAATGACTGCACACTTTAGGTCGGTGATTTTCATCGTGACTCCATTGTCAGTTACTCGACCTATCATACAGGAAGGGAGATGACACGTTACAGGTTACAGGTTACAGGTTCAAAATAAATCTGCTGGCCGGTTTCGTCCTGGTTATGCAGTTCTGGCCAAGAAGTCGCTATACTGATTTCAACACACTTTTCTCACACAAGGAACGCACATGACCGAAAAAACACCACCGCAACCCGGTATGTCGACCCGCGCCGTCCACGCCGGCTGGGAGCCCGATCCGGCCACCAACGCCGTCAAACGCCCACTGGTCATGGCCAACAGCTACGTCCTGCCCCCCAATGGCGATTGGGATGCGGTGCCATTCGGCTACGCCCGTGACATGAACCCCAACGAGCGCTGGCTCGAAGAGCGCCTCCAAGCCCTCGAGGGCGGCGAAGACTGCGTCGTCACAGCGAGTGGCGTGAGTGCTATCAATGGCACATTCATGGCATTGCTGAGCAGCGGCGACCATCTCATTTGTTCCGATATTTCGTATATTTCTGTCCGTACGATGCTCCTCGAACACTTCCCCAAGCGCTTCGGCATCAAAACGACCCTGGTCAACACCGCCGATCTCGATGCCATCCGCGCAGCCATCACGCCACAGACCAAACTCATCCACGTCGAAACGCCAGGCAACCCAACCACCCGCATCAGCGACATCGCAGCCATCGCAACCCTGGCCCACGCAAATGGCGCCCTCTTGTCGGTCGATAGCACCTGGTCTGGCCTCACCACCCAGAGCCCGCTGACGTTGGGGGCTGACCTGGTCATGCACAGCATCTCGAAGTACATCAACGGCCACGGCGATGCCCTTGGTGGGGCGGTGATGGGTCCCAAGCACCTGCTCGATGTCATCCGCAAATTTGTGGTCAAAGACATGGGCGCTTGCATCAGCCCGTTCAACGCCTGGCAGATCATGCGTGGCGTGGCGACCTTGCCCATCCGCATGGAGCGCCACAACGCCAATGCCATGGCAGTGGCCACCTTTCTGCAATCACATCCGGGCGTCGCCTGGGTCCGCTATCCGGGCTTGGCCAGTCACGCCCAACACGACGTGGCCACGCGCCAGATGGACGGCTACTCGGGTATGCTCAACTTCGACTTGGTCGACCCCAGCAAGCGCGCGGCGTTCATCGCCGAACTCAAGGTGTTCGTCCACGCGGTCAGTCTCGGCCACGACGAGAGTCTGATTTTCGTCTATCACGACTACGCCGACCAACACTTCTTCCGCGTCTCCATCGGCATCGAAGACGCAGCAGATCTGATTGCAGACCTCAATCAGGCGTTGGCGAAGATCTAGCAAAACCACACACCATTGGGCAGGTTTTTGAATCTATTGATCGGGGTTTATTGCAATAAACCCTGCTCAAAAACCTGATTGCAATAAACCTTGCGCATCATCTGAATGGAACACTATGCAACGCACATGGGCAACGGTACGTTCTGATTGGTTGGGGAACGTCCGACCCGACATCCTGTCGGGGATTTTGGTGGCACTCGCACTCATACCCGAGTCGTTAGCGTTCGCCGTCATCGCCGGGGTCGACCCCAGCGTGACGCTCTACGCGTCGTTTTGTATCGCGGTAACGACGGCGTTCCTCGGCGGCCGTCCCGGCATGATTTCCGCAGCCACCGGCGCAATGGCATTGGTGCTGGTGAATCTCATCAGCGAGCACGGGATCGCCTATATTTTGCCGGTGACCATTCTGACGGGAGTCATTCAAATACTGTTTGGACTGTTTCGTCTCGGCGCGTTGCTCCGCTTTGTGTCACGCTCGGTAGTGTATGGATTCGTCAATGCCCTGGCGATCTTGATCTTTATGGCACAGCTCCCCGAAATCGTCGGTACGTCCTGGCAGGTAGGTGGATTGCTCATCCTCGGCCTCGCACTCATCTACCTGTTGCCGCGCGTCATCACGACGGTGCCTGCGCCACTCATCAGTATCGTCGCGCTCACTGCAATCACCATCGGGCTCGGTCTCGACGTGGGCACTGTCGGTGACAAGGGTCTGCTCCCTGCCACGCTACCCACTCTGGTGGCGTTTCTGGCGCCGGTCACACTCGATACGCTGGTCATCGTCGCACCCTACGCACTGACGTTAGCGGTGGTCGGCTTGCTCGAGTCCCTGATGACCGCCGTGCTCATCGACGACATCACCGACACACGCAGCGACAAAAACCGCGAATGTGTCGGCCAAGGCAGCGCAAACATCATCGCCGGCTTATTCGGCGGTATGGCGGGCTGTGCCCTCATCGGCCAGTCGATGATGAACATCAAAGCCGGCGGGCGTGGTCGGCTATCGACCCTCGTCTCGGGCGTGGTGCTGTTGTTCCTCGTCATCGTGTTGCGCGACGTGGTCCAGCAGATTCCCATGGTCGCACTGGCCGCAGTGATGATGGTGGTCTGCGTCAATACGTTCCAATGGTCTTCACTGCGCAACATCCGCACCATCCCGGTATCGTCGACCGTGGTGACCTTTAGCACCGTCGCGGTGGTCGTCTATACCCACAACCTCGCCCAAGGGGTCTTTGTCGGGGTTCTGTTGAGTGGGTTGTTTTTTGCCCACAAAATCTCACGCTATCTCGACATCATCGTCACGCACGACGATGCGCAACGGCATGCCACCTACCAAATCATCGGCCAAGTCTTTTTTGCGTCGGCGCCACGGTTTGCCGATGCCTTCGACTATGATGAAGATGTCGCACGGGTGACCATCGATGTGTCACACGGCCACTTCTGGGACGTGACATCGATCGCCGCCCTCGACAAAGCCGTCCTCAAGTTCCGCGCCCGCGGGATCCTCGTCGACGTCATCGGCCTCAACGCCGCGAGTGCCACTATGGTCGATCGGCATGCGCTGCATCCACGTGCCGATAGCATCGAGTTGGGCAATCATTGAGCGAGGAAATCCTTGCGCAGAAAAAACCATAGGGCGGGGTTTATTGCAATAAACCCCGCTCTAAAAATCCCACCAAATGTTTTTCACACCGTCCAATGAATCGCATGCCCGTATGCGAACAGTGGGTCTACCGAGTCATACGGCACGTCTTCTTTCTGTGCCCGCACTGCCTCCATCGACGACGGCAACTCGAACGGCAAGCGCCCGCTCGGTGCAACCGCCCCAAAGACGATATCGCACAGCGCTGCGTCACTCGCCCCGAAGTTGCCCAGCAACGCAGCCGCAGCCGCCCTGATCTCGGGGATCACTGCCGGCCGGTCCAAATAGATGTCGACAATGGTCGGCACCGCCGCACACAGCTGCAGAATCGGCGTGAGTGCCGCAGGAGTAAACGTCAAATCACCGGTGTGGAACATAGTCTCGAGAAAAATCCCCCCCTCCCGCGCATAGAACGGCGTACTGATGCGCACCAACGCCACATCCGCCGCGGCCGGAGTCGTCACCACATCCGCATACTGCGCCACTACCGACGCATCCATACCCTCCACATACACGTGTGCGCGTTTATGTGGAGGGTTTGGATGCGTCGGTAGTGGCGCAGTATGCGGA
>JBFYTT010000343.1:0-3041 GCA_041300425.1 Roseiflexaceae bacterium | reverse complement strand
GCGCGGGCCACCAGGCCGAGGTTGGCGTGCAACCCTGCAATCCGTTCAGGCATCGAGTACCGTTCGGCACAGGCGAGGGCCTCATGAAAGAGTCGTTCTGCGCCGTTTGTGTCGGCCCGCGCAAGAGCGATTTCGCCGAGGGTCGACAATACATAGCTTTGCACACGGAGCAAGCCGGCTCGTTCGCACACACGCAAAGCAATGCGTGCGTGACGTGTTGCATCGGCAAGATTGCCTTGCAAAAGTAAGTGATACCCGAGATTATTGTGCGCCAGGATGCGCCACAGCTGTGTATGCGGATGCGGGTGGTCTTCGGCGGCGCGGATCGCATCGTGATAGCGTTTGACCGCCTGTTCCAAATCTCCTTGTTGGGCGGCAATGCCGCCTTGCTCGAAGATGATCCGTGGCAACATATCGTGTGCAGCGAGGAGCATACAGCGTGCTTCTGCGGCGGCCAAGTATGCCGACGCAGAGTCGAGGGCAACGCCAGCGAGTGAATACGCGGTCCCGCAGATGAATTGTGCGTGCAACGCAATCGATGAGTTGCGATGCTTGGTAAGCGGCTCGGCTATGGCAATCGCATCGTCATAGCGGGCGGCGGGGAGTGCGCTACGCGCCATTGCGAGGCGTGCTTCGTCGGCAACTATCCCGTCGGGGCTTTCATCGTGGTCGATTGCCTGGTGCAATGCGTCGGCGGCGCCTGCTTCGTTGCCCGACCATGTCAACATGTCGCCGAGTGCGAGCCAGCGTCGGGCGTGTTGCGCACTTGGTGTTGTCCGTAATGCCAAACGCATATAATGCTCGGCTTCACCCCACGCCCCGAGTGCGTATGCACTCTGCGTAGCAGCATCAGCATAGGGGAGGGCTGCTTCGATGAGGCCAGCAGCGGTATAAAAGTTCGCCACTCTGGCGTGATCGACCGGGTGTTGGCTTGCAAGCGCTGCGGCAAAGTCACGATACAGGTGATTGAGGGTTGCCGGACCTGCACTCGCCTGAATGCTTTCGACGGTGAGGGGATGGTCGAATCGTGCATGTGTCCCGCCGACAATGCGGACAATCCCATGGTGTACCAGTTCGTCGCAGGCACGTATGGCGCGATGTTCGTCGAGGTGGACAATCTGCGCACAGAGTCGATACTCAAATTCGCGACCTGCCACGGCACCGGCTACGGCCAAATGACGCGCATCGTCACTGAGGGCGGCAATGCGTGTGTCGGTCAAAACGCGGATTGCATCCGGCACATCGAAGTGCGTAGGTGCTGCACGCGCAAACGCGACTAGCATAAACGGGTTCCCTTCGGCGCGTTCAATGGTCTGTTCGTTGAGGTGAGGGTTGTGTGCGTGTGCGAGTTGCGTACTGTCGCGCACACTCAACGGCTGCATAACGAGTGTGGTCAATGATCCATTGCGATCGGCGTGATAGATGAACTGCCGGACAGGATCGGGCACTGCACCTGGTCTGAGTGTCATACAGATGAGCCAGCTCGCTTCGAGGGAACGACGCTTGAGCGCAACGAAAACCCGGCCAGAGGCATCGTCGAGCCATTGGGCATCGTCGACAAAGAGTGCAATGCGCTGTTCTTGGGCAATATACTGCAGCAGCAAAGCAATCGCTTCAGGGAGGCGTGAATCAGAGCCGTCGCGGAGGATTGCGTCTGGTTCACCGCCCGGCAATTCTGGCCAGAGCCGGCGCAGTTCCGCTTGCCATACCGGAGCAAGGATGGTCCGGGTACGAATGTATTGCCAGCGCGGTGCATCGAACAATGTACGGACCGCGCGACTCACTACCTGATATGGTAAGAGCTCATCCCCTGCGTATGCAACTGCATGCACAATAATCGCATTACTGCGCCGCAGGTATTCTTGTGCGAGGCGCGTTTTTCCGATTCCGGGTGCACCGGTCAACACGACAGCACGACCATCCCAGGCCATGCCATGCAGGATAGTCAGCTCCGCAGTACGCCCAATAAACGGATCTGAGGGAGTGGGTTGCACTGCCTCGCCGGGATGCACAAAACGATCGGTGACAATGTCGTGATACAAGGCAGTGGTCGATGGGAGTGGCGGTACCCCGAGTTGGTCGTCGAGGGCATGCAGCAGTGATTCGTAGCATGCTATTGCAGCAGCCCGATTATTGCCTCGCATGTGTAATTGCATCGCGTGTTGGCTGATCTCTTCACGCAACGGCTCGTACGGTATCGCAGTAATCACTGCGTGGATGGCACGTTGCAACCGACCATTGGCGGCTAACCACTGACTATGTTGGAGGAGCAGGTCGGCAATACGTCGTCGCCAGCGGTTGCGTTCACTGTCGACCCACGTCTCGATTGCTTCGATGCCACCGCAATCGAGGTCGGCACAGAAGTTCCCTGGTGCGTCGTCGAGGAGCGAATCGGTATGTGCATCCCCGGGTTGAGCGTGCAAGAGGAGTCGGGTGTCGACGGGTATGTCTGGGTGCAGACGAATCGAATGCAAGTCGGTCACAAGGATTGGACCACAAGCGATTTTGATATGATGCAAAGCGGTCCGGAGCATTTGGCGCGCGCTGTCGGGTGCTTCGTCGGGCCAAAAAACCGTCATGCAACGTTCGCGACTGAGTGCGTCGTTGTGCGCAGCGATATAAAACACGAGCAGTCGTGCACGCCGGCGCAGAACCAGCGGAGTGCCGTCGCTACGGTGTATCTGTGCATTGCCCAAGAGTTGTATGCGCACGGGAACCATGTATTCTATCCGCTTGTGGGTACGCAACCATGCTCCAGCAGACAATGAGTCACATGATGCACGCCGAGATGCGCGTACTCATGATGATGGGTCTGCCGAATACGGGTCGCTATAGTTCGTAATTGCGGCGACGGGCAACGTCTTCTTTGTGTTTGCGCCGCAAGACGTCACGTTCGGTCGCTTTGAGGACACGAGAATAGCTATCCAAGATTTTTTCGACTTCTGTGTCAATGTCTTCTTCGACTTTGAGGTCAGCAGTGATGAAATCGACAATCGCGCGGATACGTGCCCCACGTGCAGCAGCTGGTTTGGTCCCTGCAG
>JBFYTT010000339.1:0-2776 GCA_041300425.1 Roseiflexaceae bacterium | reverse complement strand
ATTGTCACCCTCACTCCCAACCCCGCCCTCGATCGCACCCTGATTGTCCCAGGCTTCCGCCACGGCGACGTCACCCGGGTGCGCGAGCGCCACGACGCTGCCGGCGGCAAGGGCCTCAACGTGACCCGCGCACTGCGCACCCTGCACGCTCCCTGCTTGGCACTCGCTCCCTTGGGAGGACCCACCGGCACAACGGTTGCACAGCTCGCCGCAGCCGAGGGCTTGGCGTTGCAGGCAATCCCAATCGGGGGCGAAACCCGTACCTGCCTATCGATCACCGACCCCGCAGCACCCGATCAACTGGTCATCAACGAGCCCGGGCCCACCATCAGCACCGCCGAGTGGCACACCATACAGACTGCGGTCCAACACGCCTGTGCGACCGCCGATTGGCTGACCATCTCGGGCAGTCTGCCGCCGGGCGTGAGCCCCGCCGATCTCCGTACGCTCATCGATGCCGTCCCGCAGCGGTGTGCCGTGGCGGTCGACACCAGCGGCGCACCCCTCAGCGCCTGCCTCGACGCCCCCATCGCCCTCCTCAAAATCAACCGCGACGAACTCGCCCAAGCCCTTGCTGCCACACTCTCCACCGAGGCCGCACTCGTCACCGCCGCCCGCAGTATCATTGCTCGCGGTCCACGTGCCGTGGTTGTCACCCTCGGCGCAAACGGCGCACTGGCCATCATCGCCGCAGGCGCATGGCACATCAGCGCACCCACCATCGTCGCAGTCAGTCCCGTCGGCAGCGGCGATTGCACGCTGGCCGGTATGGTCGACGCGCTGGCGCGGGGCGCGACCCTCCCCGCAGCCGTTGCAGCCGGGGTCGGCTGCGGTAGTGCCAATGCCCTCGCACCGTATGCAGGTGTCTTTCTGCATGCCGATGCCGTGCGCTTCGGCGCTGCTGCGACCATTCGCGTCATCGACGCCTAAGCCCGTACCCTTTTGGCCCCGTCAGACGGTAGTACTGGTGTGAACACACACACTATCGTCCGAAAGGGGCACATCATGGGTCTGTCGCTCTCGTTCCCACTCCAAATCCGCGAAACGCCGTTTGTCCAACATCCCCGTACCCGCCTGGCCATGCACGGGCCAACCGCACTCAGCGACGCCGAGCTGGTCACGCTGCTCTATGGCGACGGCGGCGACTACGACACCACCCTGCGCAACGCCCAAAACGCCCTCGGTGCAGCCGGCGGCTTGCTCGGGTTGCAACGCCTCAGCGTCGAAGAGCTCCAACAACTCCCCGGCATCGGGAGTGTCCGCTCCATCCGCATCAAAGCGGCCCTCGAACTCTGCCGGCGCCTGATTTTGGCCGGGTTCGAAGTCCGCTTCCAGATTCGTGCGCCCGCCGACGCCGCCCAGCTGATGCTCATCGAGATGAGTCACCTCGACCAAGAGCACCTCAGGGTTATCTGCCTCGACACCAAAAACCGTGTCCAAAAGATCCAAACCCTCTATGTGGGCTCGCTCAATTCGTCGTTGCTCCGCGTCGGCGAAGTCTACAAAGAGGCCATCCGGCTCAACAGCGCCGCTATCATCCTGGTCCACAACCATCCATCCGGCGATCCGACCCCCTCGGCCGACGACATCCAAGTCACCCGCGACGTCTATGCCGCCGGCAAACTGCTCGACATCGATTTGCTTGATCATCTGATCATCGGCCAAGGGCAGTGGATCAGCATGCGCGAACGCGGCCTCGGCTTCGGTGCCTAATCAGCCACGCAACGCCCGTTGGATGTCGCGCCAGCCAATCAGATGAATCCCCTGCGCACCCACTGCAACCCGGAGCGCAGGGTCGGTCATCACGGCATAGTCGCGCACCCGGGCGCGCCAATCAGGTGCAATCGCGCGCAGCTCGGGGCTATCAGCGGCGGGATGACAAATAACATACGTCAACCCCGCCGGCAGTTCCGCAAATAACGCCTGCACATCGGCGACATTTTGCGCCGGATTGCCCAAGTCGAGCCAACGCAGGTGATCGCACAGCGGCAATCCGGCAGCCTCCAAGGTCGCGAGTTGACTGACCTGGTAGGCAGCCGTCGCCGCGTCGAATCCCCCCGCCTCGAGCCGCGCCGCATCGAACCGCGCCACAAATGCCGGCGTCTGCGTGCGCTTACTCAGCGCCAGGTACGGCGCAAATGTCGCCGCCCCAAACATCGTCCCCATGTGCGAGTCGATGTGGGTCGGCTGCATCCCATAGCGGAGCGCACGGGCATACTGGGCCTCGATTTCGACCGTGGCATCCTCCGTCGACACCGCCGCAAAGACCGCCGCCATCGTCCGGTGCAGGTACCCTTCGTCGTCGTGCAACGTACGCCCACCGGTCAGCGACCCCCAGCGATAGGCGGACCACTCGCAGGTCAGGGTCAGATGCACGCCCAAATCGGCTGCCGGGTGCGCGCTGGCCCACTGTGCCGCGGCGGGGAACCAGGCACACGGCGCCATCAACGAGCCCGACGTCAGTACACCGCCATCGAACAACGTCTCCAATATCCCCGTCGACGATTGACACATCCCGATGTCGTCGGCATGCACAATCGCCACCCGGTCGTGCGGTCCGTAGCCCAGCTTCTGGAGCAGTGGATTCATCACTCCCATCCTCTCGTCACGGCGCTAAGCGCTCACGGACCCACCCGGTCGCCGTCAACCGATAGCGCAAGCGGTCATGCAACCGACTCGGCCGACCCTGCCAGAACTCGACCGCATCGGGCACCACTCGGTAGCCGCCCCAAAACGGCGGGCGGCTCGGGGCTGACGCCGCATACGTGCCCTGCAC
>JBFYTT010000290.1:0-3540 GCA_041300425.1 Roseiflexaceae bacterium | reverse complement strand
AAATGGTGCGATCGCTGCGATAGATTACTGCCATGGTCCGCTGTAGCGTCGGTTGCGTGATTTCGAGCACGGCGACATGTTCCTCGCCCGTGACCGCAAGTCGGGGAACCAAGGCGATACCGAGGTTTGCCTCGGCCAAGCGTAACAACAGCGCCACATCACCCCCATCGACAACGACCCGTGGTACAAATCCGGCGGCCTTACACGCCGATACGATGACGTCGTGCATTTCGTACCCAGTGGGATACAAAAGAAACCCTTCGTGGGCGAGTTCAGCAAGCGTCACCCGTTGTCGGCCAGCATATCGATGCTCCGTACTGACCACCGCAACCAAGGGCTCGTCGAACATCCGAATGATGACATGATTTTTGCTTGGGACCGGAAGCGTCGCGATTGCGATATCTATTTCTCCATATTCAAGGAGTTGCAATAGCTGGTTCGTCCCTGCTTGATGGATGCGCAATTCGATGTCCGGATAGGTTTGATGAAAAGCTGACAGTGTCTTGGGGAGCAGTCGGACCCCGACCGATGGGGGAGTTCCGATGCTGACGCGACCAGCGAGGAGCCCTTTGCGTGCACGCATGGTCGCTTCGGCTGCGCTGACTTCTGCCAAGATGCTCTGTGCGTGTACCACCAACGCTTCGCCTGCCTCGGTTAACCGTACATTGCGCCCGATTTTTTCTATCAAGGCTACTCCCCCACACGATCGCTCGAGCTCGTGCAGCATCCGGCTCACCGCAGGTTGCGCCATGTGCAACTCTGTTGCTGCTTTGCTGACATGTGCATGCTTGGCAACCGTCACAAACATGCGGAGATGTTGTAGTTCCATATCTCACCTATAACAAAATTGTTATGTATTATATCAAATTTCGTATTTGTGCATTGTGTAACAATCAGATAAAGTAATATCATGGTAATCCGAAGGAGAGGAACATGGTACAGACACTCGCTCGGATCGACCGCACACTGACGTGCTGGATGCAACGGAACGCAACGACGCTCCTTCGTTGGTCGATGGGAATCATTTTTGTTTGGTTCGGGTCGTTAAAGCTCGTGCCGGGGTTAAGCCCCGCTGATGGATTGATTCGTGCATCAATGTCGTTTCTCCCGCTTGAGTACTTCATGCCGTTCCTGGCTTTATGGGAGATAACTATCGGAATCGGCTTTCTCATCGGGTATGGGATGCGTGTAACAATTCTCTTGTTGTTTCTGCAGATGATTGGTACGCTCGCACCGTTGGTGCTTACACCACAGCTGGTGTGGACAGTGTTCCCCCTTGGATTGACTCTCGAGGGTCAATACATCATCAAGAACGTCGTGTTGATGAGTGCAGCGGTCGCAGTCGGTGCATCTGTGCGTGGTTCTCGTGACTTTGATTTGTGGCAACGCCCCGAAGCGTAGTGTGGGGATATTGAAAAGTCCCCCCGTTCCTGCAGGAACGGGGGGGACGTATTGCGTCACTATGGTGTCGGTGTTTCGGGTTCGTCGGTGGCCGTTGGTTCTTCGGTTTCTGTTGCTGTGGCGACAACAGGTGTATCGGTAGCAGGGACAGGGGTAAGCGTTTTGGTGGCGGTAGCAGGAGCAGTTGTTGCTGTCGCTACAGCAGTCGTTGCGATAGGGGTAGCACTGGGACTCCCGATAGTGACCGTTGTAGCGCTGGTCGCAGTAGCGGTTTTGGTGGCTGTAGCAGTCCCAGCAATAGGAGATGAAACGGTCGCAGTTGCTTGCGTGCCCGTGAGTGTCACCGTGGGGACGTCACTCGGAGTCAGTGCTTCGATGGTAATTGTTTGGGTGATGTTGACGGTAGGAACAGGCACAATATACGGTGTTTCTGTGAGACCAGCGGGTTTGGCTGCTGCAGCAGTCGCACGTGCCGGTGCTTTGGGATTTGACGGAAGATTGGGAGCAGTCGTCGGAATGATAATTTGAATAGCGCCGGTCCCCGTTACAATTGCAGTTGCGGTCACTGTTGTATTCATTGTTTCAACAAGAGTCGCGTCCGGGGTCGCAGTCTGCAGCACATCGGTGCTCGATTGCACACCGGTGAAAATCCCGATCAACGTGAAAACCGAATAGATGCTCACCCCGATAATGGTGATCCACGCGAGTATTTCACCGACACGACGTGCGATTGACGGACCGTTCATACGAATAAGCCTCTTTTCTGCCGCAATCGGCACGAAATATGGTATGACGTAGTATACCATAGTATGTAGTAATTCAATGATTGTGGTTTTTCGTCTATCGGGTGCATGAAACAAAGGATATCCTGCGATGCACATTGTTCATCTGTACAAAGATTACGCACCGGTCCTGGGTGGCATCGAAGGTCATCTACAGACGCTCGCCGAGGGCCTGGTGCGTGTTGGCTTCACGATTACGGTGGTGGTCTGTCAGCCGCGTGGGAGGCAGTTGGCAAACGACGAGATGATTCATGGTGTGCGCGTGATACGTCTGCCTCGTCACATCGATATCGCGTCTAATGCGTGGTCATTCGCCTTGCTGCGTACGGTAGAGAAGCTCAACCCTGACATCCTTCATCTCCAAATGCCGTGGCCGGCAGGCGATTTAGTTGCGTTCCTACTGCGGCATATCCCGCTCGTAGTGAGTTACCAGAGTGATGTGGTCCGGCAACGACACCTATTACGCCTATATGAACCGTTGCTCCGCTGGACATTAACGCATGCACAAGCGATTTGTGTCAGCAGTAGGCAGTATGCGGCCACCTCACCGTGGCTACAAGGGGTGTTGAGTAACGTGCATGTCATTCCGTTAGGCATCACTGATCCGCTCATTGATGCTGCACTGCAACACAACGTAGACTCGAAAGTATTTGATGCTTCGTATGTTCTGTGGGTCGGTCGTATGCGCTACTACAAGGGTTTAGATACTGCGATACGTGCGCTGGCAGAGCTACCTGCGCCTATCCGTATGGTATTGGTCGGCTCTGGACCCGCCGAAGCGTCGCTCCGTGCTTTGGCGACGCAATGCGGAGTGGCTGAGCGTGTGCTGTGGCTCGGTGATCTCTCCAACGACGATTTGGCGATGTTGCGGCAACGGGCAGTGTGCTTTGTTTTTCCTTCACACCTACGGTCCGAGGCATACGGACTGGCGTTGCTCGAGGCCATTGCTGCGGGAGTTCCGGCGATTAGTTGCGAAATAGGTACCGCAACAAGTGTCATCAACATCCACGAAAAAACCGGGATCGTCATCGCCCCCAATGATTATCGGGCGTGCGCCGCAGCTATTAATCGATTATTCAATGACAGCGATTTCCGTACGATGTGCAGTCGCAATGCCCGTGCGCAGTATCTGGCAGAGTACACTGCCGAACGCATGATAGAACGCGTATCTGCGCTGTATCATGGGCTCGGGAGCAACCCATCTGCCTAAAATAGTGCTGCAGCGAGTTCTCGTCGTGCCGATGCAACCAACGGATGTGCTGTACCCAACGCCTGGAGCATGGCCAAAAATGTTTTACGCGCAGCATCATCATTCCATGATCGCGACCGCGTAACAAGCGAAAGCATTGCGTCGAGC
>JBFYTT010000235.1:0-5343 GCA_041300425.1 Roseiflexaceae bacterium | reverse complement strand
ACGCAACCACTGCTCTGCAGTCAACCTCACCCAGCGCGCGCCTCGATGCCGAGCTCCTACTCGGTCATGTGACCGGCCGGAGCCGCGCACAACTGCTTGCGCACGCTACCGACATCATCCTCCCCGACATGTTGGCGCAGTACCACAGCCTCGTCGAACGTCGAAGCAGGGGCGAATCCGTCGCCTATGTGACCAACCACCGCGAGTTCTATGGCCATGACTTTTATGTCGATGCACGGGTGCTGGTGCCGCGACCCGAGACCGAGCTGTTGGTCGACTGTGCCATCGCAGCTGCCCGCCTCCTGCATCCGCCAGTCATCATCGATGTCGGCAGCGGTTCGGGCTGCATCGGTGTGGCCCTTGCACGCGCCGGCGCAGCACCAACCATCATCGGCACCGATCTATCGGCCGATGCACTTGCTGTCAGTGCCATCAATCGCGACCGGCATGGGCTCAACGCACAGATGCATCTGCTACGCGCCGATTTGTGCACGGCGTGCGCACCGGTGTCGTTCATGGTGAGCAACCCACCATATGTCATGGATGACGATGGCAATGCCGATGTGCGCCAGTACGAACCGCATCTGGCACTCTTTGGGGGCGATCCAGACGGTGCAGCGGTGTACCGCCGCTTCGCCCAACTATTGCCGCATCATTTGCTGACCCCAGGGTATTTCGCCTGCGAAATCGATCCGCGCCAAGCAGCCATCGTCTGTACGTTGTTACAGACTGCCTTCCCGGCTGGCCGCGTCGTCCTGCACCACGACCTCGCGGGGCATGCCCGCGTCGTCGAACTCTGGTTGCAAACGTAAGGCGAGTTCTCGTATCGGCTGCACTGCCGACCAGACCAGTCCGATGGCCAGCACCCCGAGTGCAAGTGCCCCCCACCACGTCGGTCCCGCCACTCCCCACCACCACAGCAATCCGAGCCAGCACAACGCAGCCCCGATCCCGTGCAACGGTGCTATTGCCTGTGCGCTTTTGCGCTCGCGCAGACCGAGGACCACCGTTGCCGCTACGGCTGCGAGCGCAGTGCCCCAGGCAGCCGCTGCAACGCCGTAGCTGGGGATGAAGCTGATATTCACCCCGAGATTCACCAGCGCGGCAATCAGACTGCCCCACCCGAACACCGTCGTCCGTCGATCGCGCACCGCACGGATCCCCAACAACATCTGTACTCCACCGAGCACTGGCATACTCGACAACGCCAGCACGTAAGGGGCCGCGGGTAGTGCCGCCGCGCCGCCGATGACCCACAGCAACGCAGGTGCGAGCAACACCAAGACGCCGACCAACAGCAAGGACACGGGCAGATAGACTCGGTACGATAGGGCCAGAAATGCATCGTCATCTCGGTAGCGCGGCTGCAAGGCAATCGGCTGCCAAGCATTCTTGAGTGGTTCGATGGCAAACGCCAACAACGATGCCACCAACACTGCCAGCGCATAATGGCCGAGTGCCAGCGCATCGACCTGCGGCGCGAGCAACCAGCGGTCGGCATACAACAAAACCCATCCGGTCAGACTGACCGGGAGCAGCGGCAGCCCAGTGCGCAGCACTGTCTGCATGACGCGCACTTCGACCCGCGGACCTACCAGCGTCCACCCCAATCCAAGCGTGAGCAGCGCCATCAGCAGATTGGTCAGTGCAGCGGCCTGTATCATGCCCAACACACCGCCATCCCACCACACAACCAACCCGATCCGCGTGGCTGCAGTGATGACGACCAACCCGATCATCGACCATACCACCCGGCGCACGTCATTACGGAGCTTAAATACGCTCAAAAACAGCGTGTACACAACCGCAAACGGCAATGCACCAACCAGATAGGGCATTGCCTCGGCAGTCTCGGGTCGTGCGATGAGCTGCCCAATGTGGGGTGCCGAGACAAGTAAACTAGCACCAATGACCAGCCCGAGGCCGACAACGACAGCACTCGCGCTGACGACGATGGTGCGCCGCTGGGTCTCGTCGCAGGAGGCGCTATACATGCCGGCGAGCACGGTGCCGATCCCCCACAGCGCCACCGTATACGCCCCTTGCCAGAGCGACAACAACAGGTCAACCGTACCGTACCCAGCAACCCCAATGGCACGGGTATAGAGCGGGGTGAGTAGCAGTGCCACCAGCGGCCCAATCAGGCCGACTGCGGTGTACCATAGTGTTGTCTGTGCAAAGCGCTTCACGCCACTCCTTGCCACGATGGGTATGGGGCTCTCTGCCTGTTACAATAGCACGGTATTGGTGACAAAGGAGCTCATGTGCAGTATCGTCTGTTGGCACTCGACCTCGACGGGACCGTGGTCAATCACGACCTCTCCGTCAGTCCGCGCGTCCGCAAAGCCATTGAAGCCGCCCAGCGAGCCGGCGTCATCGTGACCATCGCCACCGGGCGGATGTACGGTGCAGCCATGCCCTTTGCGCGGTTGCTCGATATACAGGCCCCATTGATTTGTTATCAGGGTGCGGTCATCCAAAACGCCAGCGATGCACATATCCGCTTTGCCGCGACCATGCCCGGTGCCGCAACCGCCGAAGCCATCGCGTATCTCCTTGCCAACGACATTTTTATGGTTGCCTATATCGACGAAATCTTGCATATCGCCCACAAACGGCCAGAGTTGGATGTCTATCTGAGCTACCACCCCGAAGGCGCCGAGGTACGCGTCTGCGACGACCTCCAAGCCGTCGTGCATGCCCAGGCGCCGACCAAAGTGCTCTTTGTGGCCCAACCCGACCAGGTCGCGCCACTGTTGGCCGACCTCGCTGCCCGTGTCGGTGATCGACTGGTGACGACCCAATCCCATGCACTCTTTGGTGAGTTGACGGCACTCGGGGTCAACAAAGGGGTCGCGCTGGCTGAGTTAGCACGGCAGCTCGACATCCCCCGCGATGCCGTTGTGGCAATCGGCGATCAGGCAAATGATCTCGAAATGGTCGAATGGGCAGGCCTCGGCCTCGCCATGGGCAACGCCATCGCGCCGCTCAAAGCAGTCGCCAACCACATCCTGCCGACGATCAACGAAGACGGGGTGGCAGTCGCCATCGAACAATTCATCTTGTAGCGCTGCGTCGTTTGGATACACGAAAAACGCTTTCGACAGATGTCGAAAGCGTTTCGTTGCATTGACTCGGGCAATCTTCTATACTAAAGATTAGCGCGAGCGATACATGGTGCGCCAGCATTTGGTGCAAACGCTCCCTTGTACCTGAAGGCCACCCTCGAGGGTCAATGTGGTGCGCTGGATGTTTGCCTTGAAGGTACGATTGGTGCGAGGGGCACGACGGAACCAACCACCGGTTGCTTGGTGACGGATATTCCGACCGAACGTCAATCCCTTATCGCAGATTTGGCACTTCGCCATGGGAACTCCTCCTCAGGAGACGGCTCGCCGACTCAATTAGCATGTGACACACTAATGAAAGATGATACCATACATACCCAAGAGACGCAAACGCGCGCGACGACGGATGCCTATCTGACACTCACTCATCGCGCCGTTGCGAACTATATCGTCTACACCCTGCGCCAACACCCCGCGGTGATCGCGATTGGGCAACCTGCGATACCGCTCACCGCAGACGATGCCTGGCAGGCGATACAATTACCGAGCATCACCGATGCAACCATCCTCGTGACCATGGGCACGGGGCACGACCTCACCGCACAGCGCCAGCTGCTCCAGGCAGAACTCACGCACCGCCTCGGTACCTGGCTCGAACGACCCGTATCCGTCGCCGTCCATGTAACCGCCCTTGCCCCCGTCGTCTGAGGTGCATTGCCTCTATCAGGGAGAATACTGTGCCCCGTATCAAAATTGTCACCGACAGCACCGCCGATATCCCCGCCGAATTGGCGAACGAACTCGATATTAGTATTATCCCGTCACAAGTACAGTTTGGTGACCAAGCATTTCGCGTGGGAACCGAACTGAGCAACGAACAATATTATCAGCTCATCTCCGATGGACGGCTCCGCCCACGCTTTTTGCCACCGAGCACCGTCGACATCGACAACGTGTTCCGCAAATTGACCGTCCAACACGATTACATCTTTTCGATTCATATGGCGACCCAACTCACGCCGATTTATCGAACGGTGCAGCAACTGCCGTCGCGCATCCCGGCGACTGCCGCCAAAATCCGTGTCGTCGACAGCAAATCATTCTCCGCAGGCCTCGGCACAATTGTCACACGCGCCGCCCGCGCCATCCAAGACGGTGCCGCACCCGCCGAAGTCGAGCGCCTCATCGCCGATACCGTTGGGCAGACACACTTTGTCTTTTTTGTCGACACGATCGATGCACTCGAACAAGCGGGTTGTCTCGAATACGCCAACAGCGCCATCAGCACGCTCCAACGCATCAAACCACTCTTGCTCCTCGACGACGGCGAAATCGTCCTGTACGAGCGCACCCGGACCCGGACCAAAGCCATCGAAGGCTTGGCCACCTTTGTCGAAGACTTCCCCAAAGTCCAAGCCGTCACCGTGCTCTATAGCACCGCCGCCGAAGATGTCGAGAAGTTCCTCGAGCGCCTCGATCCGATCTTTCCACGGGCAGATGTCACGACCATCCAAATGAATCCAAGCAACGCAGCGATACTGGGACCGGGGGCCATGGGAGTGTCCGTTTATGAAGGAATCGCCTGATCCGCTGTTGCTCCGCGACGCCATCAAATCGCTCGGCAACGCCTTGCGTGCCGAACAACATTGCTCCTACGCCAACACCAGTCAATCCACCGGTCTTGATGCGTTCATCGACGACTGGTTGTGTGATTACCCGGGCGTCGCGCAATACCCACCGCTGACCGTCGTTGTCAACGCACTGCGTGGCTACGACGCGCTCAGCATGCACACCCGCCAGCAACGCGGCGAGGCAGGCCTCAGGGCGCTCCTGGCCCTCTACAACGCGACGACCACCGCGGTGGATGGTGATTCCCCTGTGCAGGCACCAGCTCCCAAGAGCGAACGCGTTCGTCCACCACAACCTGCCTCCCCACCGGCAGCAATGGTACGCCCTGCCACGCCCGCGCCCACGGCAAAGACACCCGCCAAACCCAAGAAGACCACCACCGTTCCCACCAGCGGCACGCCGGTGACCCTCAATTCGGTACTTGACGTGGTCCCCGGTGTCGGGGCAAGCAATGCCAAAGCATTCCGGCGCCTCGGGGTGCGGACCGTCCGTGACGTGCTGTATCACTTCCCGTCGCGCCACGAAGACCGCGCCAACCGTCAATCGATTGCCGACATGCGCGCAGGCGAGACGTACTCGGTGGTCGGCACCATCATCGACTCACGCACCTTCACGATGCGTGCGGGTGGCAGCGGGCTCGAATTCA
>JBFYTT010000230.1:0-3473 GCA_041300425.1 Roseiflexaceae bacterium | reverse complement strand
ATCGATTTCGCGGTCGGCTGCTACGACCTGACTCGCAAGATTAGCATCGGCATTGGCAAGGGCCTGCAATGCATCCGACAGGCCTAACTCGACACGACTGCCAATGCGCAAGAGATCGTCGTGAATATTCTGGAGTTGACGTGCATAACGTTGACGCATGGGATTCTCCTCGGACGACTCTCACCCAACGGCAGAGGTCTATGTGATATACTGAATAGGATATACGGTATACAGCACTGTATCCCGTTCCTGAGGCCATTATACATGGTTTTTCATAAGCCCTTGTTAACCTCCTGTAAAGGGATGTCGACGCTGGCAATGAGGTTTTTTGCATGCGCGACCGTAGTATGATCCGCAACTTTAGCATTATTGCTCATATTGATCACGGCAAAACCACGCTGTCGGACCGCTTCCTCGAAGTCACCGGGACCGTGTCGTCCCGCGATCGTCGTGATCAGTTGCTCGACGGGATGGACCTCGAGCGTGAGAAGGGCATCACCATCAAGGCCAAGTCGGTTCGGATGGAATACACCGCCAAAGACGGCAAAACCTACGAACTCAATTTGATCGACTGTCCAGGCCATGTCGATTTCACCTACGAAGTATCGCGTGCGTTGGCCGCCTGCGAAGGGGCAATCCTCGTCGTCGACGCGTCGCAAGGGGTCGAAGCACAGACGCTCGCCAACGTCTACCTGGCCCTCGAGCACAATCTCGAGATTGTGCCAGTCCTCAACAAAATCGACCTGCCCGGTGCACATCCCGAGTTTGTTGCTCAAGAGGTCGAGAAGGTCTTGGGTGTGCCTGCAGACGATGTGCTTCGCGCATCCGCCAAGCAAGGCATCGGCATTATCGAAATCCTCGAAGCAATCGTCGAGCGTGTGCCGCCGCCGACTGGCGAAGTGAACGCGCCCCTGCGTGCGTTGATATTTGACTCGCACTTTGACGTCTACAAAGGCGTGATTGCCTATGTCCGTATCATGGAAGGCATGATCAACAACTCGACCAATGTCCGTTTTATGCGGTCTGGTGTAGAGTGTGCCGCCCTCGAAATAGGGTACTTCCACCCCACCATGATCCCCGTCGATTCGCTCGGACCTGGTTCGGTGGGCTACATCGCCACCGGCCTCAAGCAAATCGGCGATGTGCAAGTGGGTGATACCGTCACATTGGCCAATGACCCAGCCAGCGAGCCGTTGCCTGGCTACCGATTGGCAAAGCCGGTGGTCTTCGCCGGGTTGTACCCGGTCGAATCCAATGCCTACACGGAGCTCCGTGAGGCCCTCGAGAAGCTCGCCCTCAACGATGCTTCGCTGACGTTTGCCCCCGAAAAGTCCGCCGCCCTGGGCTTCGGATTTCGTTGTGGGTTCCTCGGGTTGCTCCACATGGAGATTGTGCGCGAGCGCCTCGAACGTGAATACAACTTGACGTTGCTCATCACCGCACCGAGCGTCGAATACAACGTCATGCTCAGCTCCGGCGAGATTATCGCCGTTGCGAACCCTTCGGATATGCCCGATGTGGCCAATATCGCCGCCATCGAAGAGCCCGTCATGGCGATCACCGTCATCGTCCCTACCCGCTATATTGGTACGGTGATGGAGCTGGTGACCGGTAAACGAGGGGCGTTTGTGGCAATGGATCACCTCGACCCACAACGGGTCTCGCTCAAGTACAAGATCCCGCTGAACGAAATCGTCATCGATTTTTATGATCAGCTCAAATCACGCACCCAAGGGTATGCGTCGCTCGATTACACCTTGTCGGGGTATCAAGAATCCGATTTGGTCAAACTCGATATATTGGTCAATCACACACCGGTCGATGCACTGTCGCTGATTGTGCACAAAGACAGTGCCTATAACCAAGGTCGCCAGCTTGTCGATCGTCTGCGCCGGCTTATCCCGCGGCAGATGTTCGAGGTGCCGGTACAGGCAGCGGTAGGCAGCCGGGTCATTGCGCGTGAGTCCATCCGGGCGATGCGCAAAGACGTGTTGGCCAAGTGTTATGGTGGTGACATCAGCCGCAAGCGCAAATTGCTCGAAAAGCAAAAAGAAGGCAAAAAGCGCATGAAGATGGTCGGCAATGTCGAAATCCCCCAAGAAGCATTCATGGCTGTATTGTCGCTCGATGACGACGGCGATAACGACTAGATTTCGTCGCCACTGCGACGACTCACATCCACATCGATGGATGAAGGAAGGAAGAGTTCATGCGTCTGTTTGTTCGCGCGAGTGTCATCGCGTTGGTTGCTGTGGTTCTTGCCGCGTGTTCGAATCCCGTCAGTGATTTGATCGATCCCCCTCTCGCAAAAGTCGGTAGCTCTGCGTTGCGCACCAGCGAAGCGAATTTGCGTGTTGATCGGCTCGAGGTTGGGATGCGCAAAAACCCCGATGTCCAACAAATGCCGACCCGTGCAGAGCTGACGAGTTTGGTTACCGAACAGTATGTCGTGCAACGCATTTTGATGGACATCGCCAAAGAAGCCGGCATTACGGCTACTGATGCCCAAATCGATGCACAAGTCGAAGAGTTCCGCACCGCCGTCAAAAACAGCGGCAGCGATGAACTCGACGTCGTGATCCGCGATCAATTGGGCTTCGAAGGCGAAAAAGACCAGGCGTTTCGTGATTTCTGCACGTACTTCATCGTCCAAAAAGAATTCGCCGAATCGCTGGTGACGACCGATACCGTCCGTGCAGAGCTGACTGCGACGCTGACTGAGCAGTCGAAATCGACCGAACTCAAAGCACTCGCAGCACATATTCTGGTGACCGATGAAGTGACCGCCACCACGGTCATGACCCGGCTCGGAGCAGGTGAAGATTTCAAAACGCTGGCCATCGAATACTCACAAGATCCAGGCAGCAAAGAGAACGGTGGCGAACTCGGTTGGGCAGGCAAAGGGCAATTTGTCCCGGAGTTCGAACAAGCGATATTCGATGATCTGGCTGTCGGTGAAGTCACCAAGACTCCCGTCAAAACCCAATATGGCTTCCACATCATCAAGCTCATCGATCGTGGGCAGCAACCACTCATCGATCCGGCCAACATTGATGCCATTGTCGCAGAGCAGTTGCCGAGCACCCTCGATCAGAAGCGCTACGACGCGGTGACTGCCAAAATCGAAGAAGCACGGACAAAGGGTCTCGAAACAAATACCATTGTCATTGCTCCGACCCAAGTGAGTGCCACTGAGACACCGGCTGCCGCAGACGCACCGACCGAAACACCGGCACCATAACGCATACCCTTCAAGAGGAACTGATGATTACCATCGCAGGCCTCGGTTCGTCCACACGCATCCCCGCTGGCGTCGCTGCACTCGTGCAGGCGGCGCCACTTGTCTATGCACGAACCGCACAACACCCCGCTTTGAGCACACTGCCCGTCGAGTCGTTTACTGCATTTGATGACCTGCTCGCCCTGCCCGACGCCGCACAGCGTATCGCTGACGTGCTCGAAGCGTCTGAGGG
>JBFYTT010000184.1:0-3921 GCA_041300425.1 Roseiflexaceae bacterium | reverse complement strand
CTCGCGGTTCTCCCCCAGCAGGCAATCATGGTGGGTGATACGCCGAGCGACATGCTGATGGGTAAGGCTGCGGGTGTGATGGCTTGTATTGGCGTGACAACGGGGGTTTGTCAGCATGATGAACTCGCCCAGTATGCAGATGTTGTGTTGGATCACGTCGGCCACTTGCCTACGCTGTGGCCGTAGTGAGATGAGCGGGGTTAGGGCCGCGCCGTTTCGGTTACCCGACGTACCGCAGTGGCGGTTTGCCGTGGGGTACGGGTCTGTGCACGGGTGGTTGCGGTGCGCGTTGGGGTGTTGGTTTTTGACGCTGTTGCCGTCGCACTCGCGGTTGGTGTTGCTGTTCGGCGGTTTGTCGCGGTGGCAGGTATGGTCTCGGTTGGGGCGTTCGTCGCGGACCCGGAAGGGGTTTGAGTCTCAGGCGGCGGCGTCGCTGTTGCGACGGTCGATGCAGTGAGCGTCGGCTGGGTCGTATTGGTCGGAACTTGGGTTGCGACGACGGCGGCGACGCTCGTTGCGGGGACAGGAGGTACCGTGGTTGCGGTGGGTGTTGGTTGATTGATCATTGAACGGAGTTGGCCGAGGTACCCTATAATGCGCTGTTGCTCGTAGGTCCAAATTCCATAACCCATACCGGCGAGGAACAATACTGCCAGTATTGTCCGAATAAGGCCCGAATACCGGATGACAACGAGATTGGCTGCACCGTAGTCAGTAATTGGCTCGACCGGTTCACTATATTGAAACGAGCGGTATTGTAGGAGCGCAGCCGCGACATCAAGGTTGAGATATTTGACGTATTTGGATATCATTTCTTCTGCCATGCGCCCTCGTGGCAGATGCGAAAACCGGTCTTCTTCCATGGCCTGCAGGTAGGCCATATGCACACCAATTACCAAATCGACCTGATTCAGAGGTATATTGCGTTTGATGCGTTGGGCACGTAATTGCATGCCCAAGGATTCTTTCTTTTCGGGCGTTGGTACCTCGGTATATGAGGTGGTCGGTAACCCCGCCAACAACAAGTCGTCATCGGGGGTGCCACCAAGACCGAGTGGATCTGCGTTGTTCTGCGTAGTCGTTTGTGGGGGTTGCGGCGTCTCAGCAGGCAATCCCTCGGCAGCCCGAACCCGTTCCCTTGCAGCACGTCGTTCGGCAGCAGTCGGGTTCGCCGAACGCTGTCCTGTCCGCCCTGATGCAGGCAGGACCGTATCACTCGCAACGGGGCGCTCCGCCTGTAGTGGTATTGCTTCGCCGACAAAGGGCATGATTGCATCGATGAGTTCGCGCACAAGCAACGGTTTGCGCAAGACCGCACGGACTCCCGCCGCTTGGGCACGGCGCTCTGTTGCGTCGGTCGGGTCGTGACTCATGATTACCGTGGGTATTTGGGTGCTCCACTGTTCGACAAGTCCCCACCCCTCCTGCTCGGACATGGTTGGGTCTATGACAATGACATCCGGTGTCTGTTCTTTGAATGCTGTTTTTGCTTGCGCAATGGTGCTGACCCGCCGCACAGAGTGGCCGACGTGACCGAGTTGAAGGTCAAGACTCATGGTGAGTACGACATCTTCGTCGATCGCGAGTATCAGTGCCATGGTAGCTCCGGTCTTTTACAGATACATTATTATAGCATTTTTGTGTTTGCTGCGCCGGATAAATGGGTAAGAAAAGCCAAAAACCGATGCAATTGCGGTTCAGGGATAAGCAGTACGACGAGCTCAAGGACCGCAGCCGCACAAATGAGACCCCAAAATGCGTACGTGACGGTTTGGGACACATTGTGTGCTGTAACAATCCCCGCAATGCACCATGCAGTGCCGACGACGCCTATCCCGATAGCGCACAGAGAAAACCAATGGAACTGGCGCGGACCAAAATACGCGGTGATGTATTGGAGATGTGCAGGTAACCAAGCCCCACTGAAGTTTGCGACGCCGAAATAGATCGAAAGCTTCGCCAGCATATGCAATGTGTAAAACAAGATAATACAGCCGAATCCCGCACTGTTGGTTGCGCCCCATGCCAGCCCTGCAGAAGCTGCTACCAGTACAACCGATACCCACTCGTGATGCGCCGAGCGTTTCATCGCGTGGCGAAATCGCTCAGCGTCGGACAACGTACCGTCATGGAGGGGTGCTTTGGGGCCGGTGATGTACCCGGTGTAATAGCAGGCGAGGTTCCACCCCCAGAGTAATGTCCCTGCCGAAAAACTGGCATACACTGCCCAGAGGTCATTGGTGTGCCGCAACATAACAAGCACGACGAGACTCGCTGCCGCGACCACCGTGTATGCGCCGACCGTCGCATCGTAGGTCCACGGTTCTTTGCGATACATTACGATGATGGCACCGGTGCTCACCCACCACAGAATAATGGCATAGAGCACTGCCCAGACAATCTGCATGATGTTCCTTGTCCGTGCGTAGAAGACGCAGTGTTAGAACAGTATTTGGTCCGCAGGGATGTTTTGCAATCCGTTCCACGGTGACTGTATTTCGCCGTTCGACAGACGTGAATTGATGCGCTTGACGTACATATAGACAACCATGACAAACAAAAACACGCTAGCAGCAGCGTAGACCGCTACATAGCCCCACAAGACATTCCCGGTCGCATTCCCAATTGCATCCCGCGCTACCCCGCCACCGATGGTCCCAAAGCCTTGTGCGAGCGATTGCACGACACCCCAGATGCCCATGAAGAGACCGGTGTGACCGCGATCGGCGAGACTCATCACGGTTGCGATACTACCAACAATAAACAAACCACGACCAAATCCGATACCGGCCACACCCATCTGGAAGAGCAGTGTCGACTCGATTGTTCCGGCATAGGTGACGGTCAAGAATCCCATCATTCCCACCAGTGCGCCGCTGATGAGGAGTCGTCCGCTTTGCCCCCGCGTCCACAACCACCAACCAGCGGTGATGACGGCAATGATCATGGCGACGCCCCAAAGCGCAGTCAATAATGTCGTCGCCGTGACGGACATATCAAGAATATCGGCACCGTAGGGTTCGAGCAAGACATCGTGCGTGCCGAATCCCAGCGTCGCGATGAAGAAAACGACAAACATACTGCGCAAGGCAGGGGTGTTCCAGACAATTTTCAGTGACTCACCGAGCGACTGCCGTGCTACATGCTCGATTTCGCGCACGAGACGGCCGTCGGGTCGTAGCTTCTCTTGGCGAATCAGCGAAAGTACCATACACACCACAAAGATAAATGCACTCAACTGCATGGCACTGATTAAAGCCCCGAGCGAGTAGTCAATCAGCGTAAAGCCGATAAACAACGAACCAGCTACGGTGCCAATCACGAGCATTAACCAGAGAATTGCAAGGATCTTGCCACGATCTTCGGGTTCGGTATTGTCGCTCACCATTGCCAAATACGTCGTTTCGACGATGTTAACCCCAACCCCGTAGAGCAAAAAAATGATAAACGCAACCACATAGACAATTGGTCCCTGCGTCACACTGTCGGCATCGAACAGAATCAACGAAAAAGGCGCTGTCGACAGCCCGCCATACGTCAACATTGCTCCCAATACAATGTATGGTGTTCGCCAAAAGCCTTTGCTCCGGCGTACATCCGAATGATGCCCAACAACGGTACGTATCGGCGACACGAAGTAGTGAATCGACATCAACAATGCAACAAAACCTGCAGAAATTTTGAGATCGCTAATCAGCACACGATTCAACGTGCCTGTAATCGGCGCCAACGAGATGCCCATCCCCAATTGAAAGAGACCCAACCGGAAAATACGAACACGACGTTGCCAAACGGGATATTGTGCAAGCCATTGATTGATACGGTCAATGTATTGCGTTATCATTCCCCAAATGTTTTTTTCTACATTCATTGTTGGCTCCTGCAGTCCACATCACACAGATAGTAGCACAGTTCAGTTGT
>JBFYTT010000243.1:0-3232 GCA_041300425.1 Roseiflexaceae bacterium | reverse complement strand
GCTTTTAATCTCGGTCGTTTTGTGGTGTGGGGTCGCATCCACCGCGAGTTCCCGTTGGGGATTGCGTATGCATCCTCAGCGGTTATTTTTCCGTGCATCGTGTTACTTTCAATCTTCTATGGTGAGCCATTTGCCTGGCATCAATTGGTAGGGGTAGCGTTGGTCATGACCGGAGTCGTCGCACTCATGCGGGACGTGTAAGGAGGTCGCGATGCTGCCATGGATTGTGCTGACGTTGAGTGTCCTCGGCGTGGTATTTGGGCAGTTTTTCTACAAGCGCTATAGCATGACGAAAGACCGCCGCTGGCTGATTATCGGTCTGGTGTTGTTTTGTGCGGCGGTGCCAGGCAACATGATTGCTGCACGCGACTTGGGCATCGGCAAGGTCTATGTCGGGCAGTCGTTGTCCTATATTTTGGCACCGATGTTAGGCATGGTGTTTTATAACGAACCCGTCGCGCGCACGCAGTGGAAGTTTTTTGCAGTAATCATGCTGGGTATTATCATCTATGCCTGGTAGCTGCCTAATCGGTGTGCCAGGCGCGGGAGCGCGTCGATCAGAACGTCTATTGCACGCAGGTACTCGCTGAGGACGATGTGTTCGTCAGGTGTATGATCGAGGCGCGAATCGCCGGGACCGTATGCGATGATGGGGCATTGCCAGCGCGGCCCGACCACGTTCATGTCGGCGGTTCCTGTTTTGTGAATCATTGTTGGAGTCATCCCGAGGGCACGAATGGCGCTGCTGAATGCGGTCGCTGCGCGGTCTGTGCGGGGCGATTGCCATGCTGGTGACACATCGCGAAACAACAGCGTCGTGGTGTGATCGCCATACCCGCCAACATCACGCATGAGTTCCCATGGTGCGCGACCTGGTGGGAGGCGGATGCCGATGGTCGCGGTCGCCCACTCGGTCAACCCATCACTACCCGATGCGATGTGGCGCAGCGATGGCAGACACTGTTCAAACAAGCGCGCCGTATCGATATTTGCACGCACACAATAGGCCTGGATGCGTTGCCATACCGACATGCACTGTTCGGCAGCTGATGCTGTCGCACCCGCGCTGTGTGCACTGGGGAGCACTGTTTTGATGTCGAGCAGGACGCGCCCCTTGTATCCGAGGGTCACCCGATCGACGCCACTGGGTTCACCGATGATGCACGCGTCGGGTCCATAGTTGCGCGCGACATAGTGGGCACCACGCGATGTGGCGCACTCTTCTTCGACCGCACCAATGACCGTCAGCCTAAACCCCAATTCGGCGTGCTGCGCAAGCCGTGCTGTAGCAGCAATGAACGCACACAGCGGTCCCTTTGCGTCGACCGCTCCACGTCCGTACAGGATCTGGTCGGTCATTCGAACGGGGATGGTCCCCGGTGCGGTGTCGATATGTCCCAACAGCACAATGTGTGGGCCGCGATCTCCCACCGTGCCGATAACATTGCCGACACGATCGATGTGACTGCAGATCCCACGAGCGGTCATCGCACGGGCGAGTAGGGTCGCAACCGCACCTTCGTGGGTCGAAAAGCTCGGAATTGCGACTGCGTCGTGGAGGAGCTGGATATCTGCTGCCGTCATGCCAATACCTCGCACAGAACGGCGACGACAGCGTGCAACTCGGCATCGCTGATGACCAACGGCGGCAACAAGCGCAGGACGTTCGGGCCTGCCGGCAATGCCAAAACCCCACGCTGCATCAGGGTGACGAGTGTCGGCTGGACACGTTCTTTGAGCTCGAGCCCAATGAGCAACCCTGCACCACGTACCTCGCGGACTTTGCTTAACTGAGCAGCCCGTAGTGCCGCCATCACTGCGTTGCCTTTGCGGGCTGCTTCGGCGCAGAGATCCTCGTTGATAATGGCCTGCAATGCAGCCCGAGCGGCTGCACATGCCAGTGGATTGCCACCAAAGGTCGAGCCGTGGCTGGCGGGTGCAAACCCCCCCAAACGTTCGTGGATAGCCAATGCCCCCATCGGCATACCGCCAGCCATTGACTTGGCCATCACGAGCAAATCGGGAGTTACCCCAGCCTGTGTGATTGCAAATAGGCTGCCGGTGCGGCCAAAGCCGGTCTGGACTTCGTCGACGATAAGCAATGCACCGTGTTTGGCACACTCGGCAGCGACAGCGGCAAGGTACCCCGCAGACGCTGGTCGGACACCCCCTTCGCCTTGGATTGGTTCGACAATGACCGCTGCGGTTTGACCATCGATTGCACCTTCGAGTGCCTCGATGCGATCAAAGGGCACATGCCGGACGCCGGCAATCAGCGGCTCGAACGGTTCGCGGTATTTGGGCTCGTATGTGGTTGATAATGCCCCCATGGTGCGCCCGTGGAACCCACGCATCATGGCGACAATGTTGGATCTGCCTGTCTGGAGACGGGCGAATTTGAGAGCCGATTCGACTGCTTCGGTGCCAGAATTACACAGAAAAACCCGCCCCATGCCCGCGGGCAGGGCAGCACCAAGTTCATCGAGGTAGGCAGCGCGTTGGTCGTTGTGGAAAATCTCGGGGCAGCTGATAAGCTGTGTCACCTGGTGTTGGATTGCGGCAACCACGGCGGGATGGCTATGACCGAGATTGGCAGAACCCTGTCCGCCGACACAATCGATGTATTGCTTGCCATCGGCGTCCCACAGTGTCGCCCCTGAGCCACGGACAATGGCGATCCCGCGTTTACTGTAGGTCCCACTGGTGCGCAGGTCTTCACGCGATATCACATCGGCACTCCGCATTGTCGGCATCGGCTGCTCCTTGTCTGAAGACACACATGGTGAATCGGATAGTGGTTCCAATCGACGCTGACTGGGTGCCCTGGTGCACGAGACTGTTAGGCGATGACTGTTCCATGACCCGCAAGGGCAGTGCTGATTGGGTTAGCAATACGCGCGTCTGCCATGATGACCCTGCCGACGCCGCCGGCGAGGGCTTCGGCTGCCCCCATGACTTTCTTCTTCATCCGTCCCTGGGCAAGATCCATGTAGGTGTCTATTTCTGCGCGAGGAATGGTGTGAATCAGCGACGTTTCATCGGGGAATGTACGTAGCAAGCCGGGCACACTGGACAAGAGTAGCAACGTGTCTGCCTGCAGCGCCAGGGCAATCTGCGCCGCGGCTCGGTCGCCGTCGACATTCAACGCGTCGCCACTGTGGCTACACGCTATAGGGGCTATGACGGGCAAGACCCCTGCGTTGCGTAGCGTCGCCAGCAGACTACTGTTGAC
>JBFYTT010000239.1:0-5014 GCA_041300425.1 Roseiflexaceae bacterium | reverse complement strand
TCGCTACGCAATGCCGTGATGGTCTGCTCGCGCTCGGCGGCACGTGTCTGCGCCGTCGTATAGGCCAACGTGGTTTGTTCCACTTGCGATTGCTGGGCACGTAGCGCCTGCTGGGCTTGATCGAACAGCACCGATTCGTTCTGTTGCGACGAATCGAGCTGCGCCAGCAGCTCCTGCAGGCGCTCGAGTTGGCGTTGGCGCTCACGGATGGCCCCGGCAGTGGCAGCTTCGGCACGTTGGGCAGCATCGACCGTCGTACGCAGTGCACGGCGCCGTTCGTTGTAGCTGACACGGCCCCGATCGAGCTCATCAATGGTGGTCTGATGCGCGGCCCGGGCATCGGTCTGCTGGCCGACAACGACGTGCAGAGCGGCGACTTCGGCTTCGACCGCGGCCTGCTGCGATTCGGCATCGCGCACTGTCTGGGCGTATTCGACGCTCCGTTGCTGGACCGCTTTGATTCGTTCGGCGGCTACCGCAATCGACCGTTGCAACCCCTCGGCGCGGGTATGCAGCCGACTGCCTTCGCCATAAATCGCACCCATCTGCTCGCGCAGTTCGCGGATCTGCACGCGGGCTGCGCCGATACGCTCGTTGAGCGCATCGCGTTGGGCCTGCACATCAGCAAGGGTCTGCTGGGCGATTGCTGCATCCTGGGTGGCGCTCCCCAACGACGTATTGGCGATGACATCTTGGAGGCGTAGGAGCTTGATTTGCGTGCTGTCCAGCTCGTGTTTGATGTCGCGGTACTGTTTGGCTGCACTGGCTTGGCGCTTCAGGCTACGGATCCGCGGCTCGAGCTCGACCAAGACATCTTCGCAACGCCGTACATTGGTGTCGGTCTCGCGCATGCGCTTCATTGCATCGTTGCGGCGTTGTTCATGGACCGAAATGTCCGCAGCGTCTTCGAACAGGCGGCGCCGTTCTTCGGGGCGCAGGTCGAGCACATTGTCGACCAACCCCTGATTGATGATGGTATACGAGCCACCCAGGCTGGCAGTCGCCTCTTGCAGATCACGCAGACGCACCTTGGCACGATTAATGAAATATTCGTGGTCACCCGAACGAGTTATCCGGCGCGTAATCGTGACGGTATCGAAGGCCACGGGCAAAGTGCGGTCGCTGTTGTCGATGGTGAGCGAAACCTCGGCAAAGCCCGATGCAGCCCGCTTGGCACCACCACCAAAAATCAAATCTTCGCTTTTGCGGCTCCGCAACATCGCCTGCGACTGTTCGCCCAACACCCACCGGATGGCGTCGACGACATTGCTCTTGCCGCTCCCGTTGGGGCCGACAATCGCAGATACCCCCGGCCGGAACTCAAAGGCAGTCCGCGAGGCAAATGTCTTGAAACCATGTATTTCGAGTCGCTTGAGATACAATCCTGCCGCTCCGTCTGTCACACAGGTACCAAACAGTATAACAGGAGCAGTCAAAGTTATCAGTTATCAGTTATCAGTTATCAGTTATCAGTTATCAGTTAGTAGTTAGTAGTTAGCACACGAGGCGTCTGTTGCGAGAGATGCGTGTTGCGCGCTGCTGCAGGACCAGTGAGCAGCCATTCTCAGCAATCTCCTCCCTGCATCTTATTCTGCTTCGTCTTTGGCTTTGAGGTAACCGACAATTGCGTTTGCATGGCCATGGCCCATGGCGTAGGTCTCTTTGAGGTGATTGACTTTTTCCATGTGTTTGATGTCACCGAGCGCTCGGACAATCTCGAACCAATAGGCGACCGGTTGGCCGTATTTCTTTTCGATAGATGGGAAGTACGACGCCGGGCCATAGACTTTCTCTGTCATATCCTACTCCTGACTTTTTATGGTGCATATTCTACCGCATCACAGCACTGGAGGATCCATGCGCGTCTTGGGTGCATTTTCTTGAACACCCCGTCTGATCACTGATCACTGATCTCTCCTAATTCCTAATTCCTCATTCCTAATTTATAATTCTATGCATGAACACCATCTCGACCACATTGACGCGTACGTCGGCGCGCCCGCCCGATGTCGTCTACCCTGCACTCATCCACTGCGACGCGGTGCGTGTCTTTCGCCCAATCGGCGCACTCCCGGGCGTCGTGTCTGTCCAGCTCCACAACGACCGCTGGGGCCATCAAGGCGACACGCGCACCATCACGCTCACCGACGGGAGCACCGCCCACGAAGCCCTGACTGCCGTCGTCGCTCCAGACTCGTTCACCTATACCGTCAGCGCCTACACCAGTGTCCTACGCCTGCTCGTCAGCCGCGGCGAATCGACATTCACTTGTAGCCCCACCACCAGCGGCGGTACCCTCATCACCTGGACCTACGCCTACACCCCCCGTTCAGTCCTCGTGCGCCCGCTGGTCTGGTTGGTGCGTGTGTTGCTCTGGGAGCGCTACATGACGGCAGCATTCGACCGTGCGCTGTCAGATATTTCGTAGATTTTTCGTCGCATCAACAACACTATGCATGCGCCACTATCGAAGGTCGGAGCACCCAATGACAACCACACACGCCGTCTTTTTCGTCGACCTCCAACAAAACCAAATCGACCCCAAATGGGGCATCCCCCAGCCTGATGCCTTCATGGCCAAGATGACCACTGCCCTCGCCGACGCCCGGGCCCACGGAGACCTCGTCGTCCACATCCAACACGACGGCCCCGCCGACGAACCCGATGCACCCTTTACC
Source organism: Roseiflexaceae bacterium (assembly GCA_041300425.1). Classification (GTDB taxonomy): domain Bacteria; phylum Chloroflexota; class Chloroflexia; order Chloroflexales; family Roseiflexaceae; genus UBA965. The sequence goes on along the minus strand of JBFYTT010000239.1, from coordinate 2,336 downwards.
TACATGTGGGAGCTCATCCTGACGCCCTTGCCCACCGAGCGCGTCTTCCGCAAAACCGTTTTCAGTGCCTTCACCGAAAACCCCGATTTGCTGACCCACCTCCACACCCACCAGATCCGCGACGTCACGATGATCGGCGTCCAATCCGAATACTGTATCCAGGCCAACGCCCGCGCCGCCCAGGCGCTTGGATTCACCGTCCATGTCCCGGCCGGGATGCACAGCACGATCAACGGCGACATCTCTGCCGCCGAGATGACCGCCACCATCCACGCCCAACTCGTCGCCGATGGCATCAGCGAGCGCCCCTACCGCGCCGTACGTCGGTAGATGCGTATCGCACTGGCGCTCAATAGCAATGCTGTTTTTTTGCTTTTCTCATGCGAGGGAAAAAGGGAGCAGAATCCAGGCAATGGCCGTGACACAACCTGCGCTGGCTCACGACTATTGCTCCCCACAGCCACCGTGCGCGTCCCCGTCCGAATCGAACCCACCTTCAGGGCGAGGCGTACCCCTCGTCGAGGACTCTGCTGATGCCTCCTATCATCCACTCGTTGCGCGCGCCCATGGACGACGCCTGTGCCCGTCACATCACCCGTGACGGCCGGAACGGCGAGGTCTGCATGGTCCTGGTCCGCCCCGATGGGCGCATCTGGACCGCCGCCAAAACCTTTTATCCCAATCACATCAGCCGCCTCCTGACCGGCGGCATCCAGCCCGCCGAAGACCCCGCCAGCGCACTCCTGCGTGAAATCGCCGAAGAGACCAGCCTGATCCCGACCCACACCACGCCCATCGCCCACATCGCGTACGATACGGTTGTCCCGTTTGTGACCCACGTCTACGTCTGCACGGTCAGCGCTGCAGATCCAATCGTCATCGACGAGGCAGAACGCATCCATCACTTCGCAGCGCTCCATCCCATCGAACTCCACCAGCGCGCTACTGACCTCTGTGCGTTGCCCGATGCGTACCATCCCGACATCGGCACCAGTTGGCGTCGTTGGGGCGCGTTCCGCGCCATCAGTCACCGTATCGTGGCCGATTGGTTCCGTACCCACGCAGCCCACTCAGACGAGGATTAACCATGCTCCCCTACCGCGCCCGCGACTGTGTCCAATACGATCCCGCCCAACGCCAGCTCCACGCCTACCGCTGGGACGGCACGCGCATCCACTGCGACACACCCGCCGAGCTCGAACAGGCGCTCAGCGCCGCAGTCATCTACAGTCCAGTATTGGTCACTGCCGCTGCCCTCTGGTTCGCCACTGATCACGGTATCACCTGGCAATTGCCAGCGGGCTCCCCCGAACCACTCCAAACCATGGCCAGCCGCGGCACTACCGAAGGCTACAGTCCATCGACTCTACAACGCTGTTTGAGCGCCTTCGACCGCGGCTACGACCGCACCTGTCGCCTGGCCGTCGAGCTCTTGAGTGCCGACGACCACCTGTGTATCCTCGACCCCGATGGCCTCTGTGCACAGGTGCTGATGCATGTCGTTGGGCAGACCATGGCTCCTGCAGCACCGCGCATCAGTTGGGTCCGTGCGGATCTCCTCCCCAGCGACGCCACCATCGTACTGGTCCACACCGGGGTCGATCAAAGCGGTACTCCTACCGACCGCACGCTCACGCCGGCACTGTTGCAGGCCCAGCAGCGGCACATGCCACGCTATGCACTCGCGCCGTTCGGACCAAGCGCCGGCACGACTACCTCAGCCGATGGCGGCATCAATGCGGTGGTCACTGCCCGCGGTATCTATCGGCCCGATCGCGTGGCCCGCTATCACGATGACGCCGACATCGGCCCCGACATCATTTCACTCACCTAGCCCCTTGACACCGCAAACCAGCATGCTAAAATAGAACAAATGTTCTATTCGCGAGCATGCCATGCACACACTCGACACGTTGACAGCGACCCAGCTCGCCGCGGGAGCGACCATTGACCGCCCCGCAGCCGTCGTGCGCGAGCTGCTCGACAACGCCATCGACGCTGGGGCGCGGCATATCTGGGTAGCGGTCGGCGAGGGCGCCATTCAGGTACGCGACGACGGCTGTGGGATGTCCCCCGACGAGCTTGTCCTGGCGTTCCAACGGCACACCACCAGCAAGCTCCAGCACGCCAACGACACCGTCGGTATCGCGACGCTGGGCTTCCGCGGTGAGGCACTGGCGGCACTCGCCGCCGTTGCGGCCGTCAGTGCCGTCAGCCGGCGGGGCAACGACATGCACGCGACCGAGGTCCGCTTCGCCGCCGGCGAGCTCCAGGATCTGCGCGCCTGTGCGGGCAGACCAGGCACCACCGTCACCGTCGAACGGCTTTTCTATACC
>JBFYTT010000111.1:0-3642 GCA_041300425.1 Roseiflexaceae bacterium | reverse complement strand
GCTGTCTATGTACCCGATGTAAACGCGATGATCTATCGCGGCCAGGGATCGGTGACGGTGTTCCACAATGCCACGACGATAGTCGCCAAACCGGTCACCTGGGCGGCCCTGCTCCTGACGTTGGCGCTGCTGCAGCCGCAGACCCGATCGCGGCTGTGGGTGCTGGTACCACTCGCGCTGCTGATGATGGTAGCCGCGACCTTGGCCAAGCCCAACGGACCGCTGGCAATCGTCCCGGCACTGTGGATTCTTGTCGCGCTGCTTTGGCTGGGACGGGCACGCATCCCCATCCATGGGGCGTGGTTGATCGGCCCGACGGTGGCGGCGTTGGTCGTGTTGGTACTACAGTCAACGGTGCGGAGCAACGGCGGCAGCGATTTTGCGATCGCCTGGCTACAGGCTGCTGCACTGAGTAGCCCCGCGCCGTATCTCTCGGTCCTGCAGTTGGTGGCGTTCCCGCTGGCGACCATTCTGGTGACCCCGCTGTTGTGGCGTGATCGATTAACGCTGGTGGTAGGGCTCTCGTTTGTGATTGCGGTGGTGCAATACTTTGTCTTTGTCGAACCAGCCAATATCAGTGCCAACAATTTTGCTTGGGGCATGCGCATTATCGTGCCGCTCTTGTTCGCCTGCACACTCGGTGTTGTGTTGCGCACACGACCGACTGGTGCGCGTGGTCTTCTGCTGGCATTGATACTCACCGCACACGTCCTGGCAGGGGTGTTGTATCTGGTGCAGCTGCTCACAACTGCCTCATATCTGTAGCTACTACAGTGCTACGAATAGCCGTGTGGTTGCGGTATACTGACAATGTTGCTCTTTGGAATGCGAGACACCATGAACGAATCACTGCCGAGCTTGGCTCCATCGAATCGCACCGTCCAGGTGCTGACCATAGCTGCCCTTGTCCTGGTCATTGCCGAACCGGCTATCCCGGTCAGCACGCAACTCATTGCACTCGCAGCACTCCTCGCCGCGACGCTCGCATGGGTCTACACCGCACCGCTGCGCTGGCCCTCGGTGGCGTTTTTGGTTGCAACGGTACCGCTGTTGCTCTGGCCTGCGCAACCATTTGGCCAACTGTGTGTGCTCATCAGTGCCAGCTTTGTGCTGGTGCGGAGCTTTATCCCCACCCCCGATACCACCAAGCTCGGCGGCAAACGCGAACACGCACGGGGGCGTTACCGCTCCCTGGCAATTGCAACTACCGCGGGATTGGCCGTGGTTACGTTGTTGGGCAATGTCGGTGCCATGAGCTGCACGACGTTCCCGTTCTGCGGCGAAAACGGCATCATTGCACAGCTCCAAAACAGTCACCGCATCTTTTCGGTTATCGCGGCCATCTTTACTGCGCTCTTGGTGGTTCAGACGGTACGGAGCTACCCCACGCAGGCCTCACGCGGGTTCGCCTATGCACTGGGGGCTCTGGTGCTCGCGCAAGTGGTCGCGGGCATTTTTGTGACCACATCGGTGCTCAGCGCGGTCGTCCATGCGGTGCTGAGTGCGTTGAGCATCATCAGTGCTGGCGTGCTTGTTGGCTTGGCGTACCACCTGCCATGGACCCTGATGACCGTCGAAGCACCGGCCGTCGCCGCCGAGAGTGACGATATTGTTGGCCCGTATACGTGGAAAGAAAAAGTCAAAGACTACGTCAGCCTGACCAAACCCGGCGTCATCTCGTTGCTTATCCTAACCACCATCACCAGTATGTACATCACCCCAGCCGGCAAACCCGAGTTGGCCTTGGTCATTTGGACCACCATCGGCGGCTGGCTGATGGCCGCGGCATCACACGCATATAACTGCTATTTGGACCGCGACATCGACGTCTTGATGGGGCGCACCGGCCGCCGACCAATCCCCAGCGGTCGTATCCCCGGCTGGCACGCATTGGTGTTGGGCAGCGTCCTGATGATCCTCGCTGCGGTGATTTTGGTGGTCTACGCCAACTGGTTGACCGCCGCGCTGGCGTTCGCCGGTCTGGTCTATTACGTCCTCATCTACACGATGTGGCTCAAGCGCAGTAGCGTCCAAAACATCGTCATCGGCGGCGGCGCAGGCGCGTTCCCACCGCTCGTCGGTTGGGCAGCGGCCACGGGCAGTCTGACCTTGCCATCGTTGTTTTTGTTCGCGATTATCTTTTATTGGACCCCGCCGCACTTCTGGGCGCTGGCCATTATCCGCTCCAAAGACTATGCCCGCGCCGGCATCCCCATGCTCCCGGTCATCGCCGGCGACAACGAGACGCGCTGGCAGATTGTGCTCTACACCATGCTGATGTTTGTGGTGACGATTATGCCGACGCCGCTACAGATGCTGGGCATGGCATACCTGGTGATGGCCAGTGTGCTCGGCGTGATATTCAGCTACTACGCCATCAACCTCTACCGTCAGGGCACGACCGCCTCGGCATGGGGTTTATACCGCTTCTCGCTGCTCTATCTTGCCCTACTGTTTGGTGCCATGGTGGTCGATCGGGTGTACTTCAGCTAATTTTTCTCTGTCAAAAGCACCTCCCGCAGTGCGGGAGGTGCTTTTTCATACCAACACTCAACTCAAACCGACCGTATTGCCGTGCTCGTCGATATCGATGCGTTCGGCGCCGGGGTGTGTGGGCAAGCCGGGCATCGTGCGCATGTCGCCGGCGAGTGGGTAGATGTAGCCGGCGCCTGCAGCCAAGCGCACCTCGCGGATGGGGAAGACATAGCCCGTCGGTGCGCCGACTTTGCTGGCGTCGTGACTCAACGAATACTGGGTTTTGGCCATACAGATAGGCAAATTGCCGTACCCCTGGGCCTCGTACGTCGCCAGCTGCTTGCGCGCCTCGGGGCTGTATTCGACGCTGTCGGCGCCGTAGATAGTGGTGGCCAGTGTTTCGATTTTGGCGGTCAACGATGCCTCGAGCGCATACAGATAGCGGAACTCGCCGGGTTGCGCACAGGCCCGTTCGACCGCCTCGGCCAGCGCCAGACCACCGGCGCCACCATCGGCAAAGACGCTACTCTCGACCACCGCAAATGCACCGGCGGCCAGCGCACGTTCTTTGACCACGGCGATTTCTTCGGCATGATCCGTAGGGAACCGGTTGAGTGCCACCACCACCGGCCGACCGAAGCGTGCTGCGTTGGCGACTTGGGCCGTCAGATTGCTACACCCCTTGGCTACGTCGTCGGCATTGGCTTGCAACAGGGCCGGGTCGAGTGGTTTGCCAGCGACGATTTTGTAGCGGCCACTGTGTGCTTTGAGCGCGCGGATGGTGGCGACGAGCACGACCGCGTCGGGCGTGACGCCCGAGACGCGTGATTTGATATGACAGAATTTCTCGAAGCCGATGTCGGCCCCGAAGCCGCTCTCGGTCACCACGTAGTCTGCCCGGCTGAGGGCCACCCGATCGGCCATCACCGACGAATTACCGTGGGCGATGTTGGCGAAGGGGCCGCAGTGGACGAAGGCCGGCGAGTTTTCGAGCGTCTGGAGCAGATTGGGTTTGAGTGCCTCGCGCAACAGCACCGTCATGGCGCCGGCCGCTTTGAGATCCTCGGCGGTGACAGGCGTGCCGTCTTTGCGCTGGCCGACGACCATCCGTGCCAGCCGCGCCCGCAGATCGTGAATGTCGCGCGACAGCGACAACACGGCCATCAC
>JBFYTT010000107.1:0-6285 GCA_041300425.1 Roseiflexaceae bacterium | reverse complement strand
ACGACCAGGACTTTGCCTGCCGATGAGCGCCACATCTGCGCGAGTGGGATGGATGCCGCCAGGGCAACGAGCGGGAACAGGGCAATGACATAGCGTGTGGTGTCGATGTCGGCGAGTACCTGTGCGACCAGCAAGAGTGTCGAACTGACGACCATCAGCCAGCCAAAGCTACGCAGTCGATCAGCGCGCATGCGGAGCATACCGATGAGCATCAACGCCACAAATACGCCGTTGTAGTGACCAAACAGACCGTACTGCCAGGCGAATTGCCACCACCGTAGGGAGAGCGTGGTCGCGCCGTCGGTGTTGCGCAACGATCCGATCTGGGCAACAATCGTGCCCGCGTATTGACTCAGATATACGACGGTGACGAAGCCGAGCACCCCCCACCAGCGCCATGCGAGCGGACGGAGCGTGCGGCGCAGAAAAGCCAGCGTGTAGGTGAGATGCAGCGTCAAAAATGCCCCGAAGTGGCCCACCATAGTGGCGGCCATTGCGATGCGGCTGAGTGCACCATGCCCGGTCAGGCTGGTCACGATGGCAATAACGGCAAACCACTGACCGATAGTCTGGGCAACGGTCGCCTGCCACTGGAGCAAATAGCCGGCGGGGAGCACGACATACAACGCGCTCAGGAGCGCGATGCGACGCAGCGACCAGGCATACGAGTGGGCCAGCCAGGCTAACAAGATGATGGTCGTGCTGTCTATCACCACTGCACTGAGATGAATGATACGCAACAGGGACCAGAGCGATTGGAGTGGCAGTGCGACCAGTGCGAGCAGATAATAGACCGTTGGGGGGTACGGGTAGGTGAGACCCTGACCATCTGCAATTTGATAGAAGTCGCTGCTGAGCACTGCGGTGTACTTGTTGGCGTGGAACCCGATGTCGGTGCCGTAGTAGCCGGGCGACACAATCCCCGTCGCCTTGAGGATGATGTTGGCGCAGACCGCGATGAGGGCGACCTGCAGCCACGGGGTGGTCGTGCGCCAATAGATGAACACGAGGGCACCAGCCCAACCCGCCATGAATGCCAGCAGGCCGGGGAGCGAAATACTGAGGGCATGGGGGAAGCTGAATGCAACCCCAATCAGTGCCAGCCCGGCCACGAGGCTCGTGCGCGGGTGGTCGCGCAGGCTCAGTGTGGTGGCGACCGCAACGGTGCATGCAAAAAGCACTATGATGCCCAGAGAGCGCAGGTCGACTGGTACGCCGATGCGCCGGCTGTCGAGAGACAAGAACGCGAGGCAGAGTCCGCGTAGTGTCGCGTCGCTGCTATCACTGGTATCACAGGTAATGCTGAGTTCGTGGCTTGCAGGTGCCAAGAGACGAATGATGCGCATCCCCGCATCGCCCGGTATGGTGTAGACGTGTGGTGCGAGCTGGAGGGTGACCGAACGCGGTGGTTGCTCGCTGCGCTGCATGGTATGGAGCGTCAGGATGCGCATGCTGGTCGGTTGCGCAAGGAGGATCCGGGCACCCGGAGTCGCCCATTGAAAGGTCTGGTCGACGTTCCCTATGGGGGCAGACTCGATGTCGCGGAGCGATGTGGTGTAGCGTTGCGCACCGCGTGTGCCGATGTCGATGTGCCATTCGGTGGGCGCCCAGAACAGGGCCATACATGTAGCGACAGCACCGAGTAGCACGGATTGTACGAGAATACGACGTATCATAGTGCCCTTTTGTCTATGCGACGTATTGTAGCAAATTCTTGTTCGTGCAGACCACGGCAGGTCCCGTGACGAGTGCGTCGTAATTTGTTATTTTTGACGAAAAAATATGCCACTGTGCATGGTATGGTGAAAAAAAAGAGATTGGAGGCCGTATATGGGTCTCGTTCATGCGACAGAACAATCAATTAAACAGCGCATCATTGCCATTATGTCGGTTGTCAAGGCACGCTTACGTCGCCAACGCATCACCCTCGGGGCGGGTACCGACGATACCCGTTTTGAGAGCAATGTCGCTACCCAATCGCTCGTCGATATGATCCGCCTCCGTGGCTGCGAAATGCCGGGCAATCGGTTTTCGGATATTTTTCTGTCGCGACCGACGCGGATTGTCAATGCCAGTGTGTTGGAATTGGTGACGACGTTCGAGGTTATCCTCGACTTGGGTCATCAGTTTTTGCCGGCGAACGAACTGATTGCATTGTGCGAATTGACACGGGTTCCCTTTGGGGAGGTGCAATCGTTCGCACGGTATTACCCGGTCGACGAATGGCGCAGCGCGCTCCAGCAGTATAATCTCACACTGCAGTCGCAAGGTGATGACGATATCATGGAGCGCGACGACCTCATCACCGACTTAGCGAACACGATGATCCGTGCATTTACTGATCGGGCGCCGACGGGCGTGCGGCATGTCATCATCAGTGGACCGTCGGGTATCGGCAAAACAGCTGTCGCCATAGCGATCGCCCGGCGCATCGAACCAATCTATGCAAAGCGGATACCCATTGTCGTACTCAGTACCGAAATCGGTACGCTCGAACACCTCTATCGGGCTATCGGTGTAACCATCGGGATGAAGTTGATCGGCAATGAACCGTGGTCACTGCGGATGCGCAATGCGACAGCACTGCGCAATGCAATTGTTATCCTCGATAATCTTGTTGGTGCGCCTGGATTATCGCCCGAGGCGATGCTTCAGGATGTGACCCATGCATTGCCGACAACGATGTTCATTGTGACGACGCAAATGGTTGGGTTGGCACAGGTAATTGCACGGGCCGCTGAAGTATCTTTGGGACCACTCGAAGGGGACCAAGGTCGTCGGTTATTCTGGCGGATTTATCGCAACGCACACGGTCAAGATATCGACCCCGACGACGTGACACGATTGTTGGAGGACAGTTATGGGTTCCCGATGCACATCATTGCATCGGCCAACGCGGCAGCGCATGGAGGCGGGCGAGACAGCAACGCACGCTACCAACAGGTCGTCAGCGGTATCGCCGCCGAGGCACTGCCCATTGCGCAGGTATTGTCGTTGATACACCAGCCGGTCACCATTGCGTGTCTCGGGATGTTGCTCGAGGGTAGTGGACTACAGAGTACCGAAGATCTGCGCCAAATCATGCAACAACTCGAGCGTCGGCAGATTGTCACACTCCGGCGCAACGAGGGGTATGTTATGCACGATGCGCTCCGTTTGGCAGTGCGCAGTGTGATGCCGTCAGAGCAGATCGTCGCCGTGTTGGCGGGCGTGGCGGCTGCCATTCACACCCCGACGATTCTGCGCGAAGACAACACAACGCACTATTCGAATAACATACAGACCCATGAGGTGTTGGCTGTGCTTGAGTTGGTCGATGCGATGCAACGGCACGGATTGACCGAGGCCGTCGCACGTATCGCCGTGCATTGGCGGATGATATGGATTAGATTCGGTGTTTGTGCCGAATGGTGTACGATTACCGACGATGTCGCCCGCGTGATTGGCGAAGGTCATCCACTCTATGCACCCTTGATGCATGCCCTCGGGAGTTTCTATGGGCATCGTGGGATGGTTGAACGCTCCGTGCTGAGTCTGCAAACCGCACTGCGCGTCGCCGAACAACGGGGTCAGGCAGATATATGGGCGATGGCCGCGCTCGAATGCGCCCTCCATGGCATGCAGTCGATTGGGATTGCCGAATCGGAGCGGCTGTTGTTGCGTGCGCTGGCGCAATTTGAGCGTCTCACCGAGCAGTACTGGGTTGCTCGGTGCTATGACACGTTGAGTTACGTCTATGTCATTGCAGGCCAACTCCAGCAGGCACTCAAGGCCAGTGACGAAGCGCTCACCTTGTATGGATCTACCCAAGTATCACACGGGCGTGGGGACGCGCATGCAAACCGTGGCTTGGTGTATACGACTATGGGCGATTACGAGTTGGCGCGTCAAGAGCTCATCAAAGCAGAGCAGATTTTTCAAAAGTTGAATGCGCCGTCGAACACCGCTGCCGTCCATTTGCGTATCGCTGCGATAAGCGCCCTCTGGAACCGACCAGCAGATGCGCGATTTTATCTCGTCAAAGCGTTCCGTGTCCTCGAACGCAGTGGCGGGCTGAACGATTTGTTATTTGTGATCGATATTTGTGCAGGTCTGGCATTGGCCGAGGGGGATGGGCGCATGGCCGTACAACTCAGCGCCGCCTGCACCCATCTCAGGCATCAGCAATCGATGCCCCGTGGCGAGGCGCTTGATGCAATCGTGGTGCGCCAACTCGAGTACGCACACATGCTCCTCAACGACAAACAAGTCGCCCCGCTCTCGGCCAATCTGGTGGACTTGGTGTTGACCGTGCGTACATATTTGTATGGGAATGAGCCGTTATTGTGGGAGTGACCAGCGTATCATGTCGTGGTCGATTTTGAGGGTATACCACGTCATGATGCCGATGAGCGCTTGACTAATAAAAAAGAAATAGACCAACCAGCGCCCCGCCCGCGAGCGCATATACCGATGCGCAAGGAGTCCCAGCCCGAGTGCAATTAGCGGCGAGAGCATAATCACAAAGCGCGTCGGGTTGATGTCAAAGGCAATGCGGAGGACACCGAGTACAACAGCGGTGGCATAGGCCGACCACCACAGCTGGCGAAGCAGCGGACGTGTGCGCAGGGTAGTGAGTCCGAGCGCAAGTGTCCCCACCACAAAGACGACGCCGCTATAGTGATCGTTGACGCCCTTCTGCCAGAGGAGTGTGAAATCTTGTATCCAAGTCAGCTGTGTCTGATTGTCCAAACGATTGACTTGGTCGAGGATAAGGACTACATACTGACTGTAGTAGAGTGCCGTGACGACTGCTCCGGTGATAACCCAGTAGACGACCGTGCGGCGCAACCCACCCATGACAAACGCAAACGCCTGCACCACACTCATCGTGATAAACACACCGAAGTGCCCGGCGACACTCAACAACGCCAGCAGACTCAGTCCGATGCGCTGATTGAGCCCCTGTGGGTTTGGTTGAGTGGCGGCGACCACCAGAAAAATCCAGCCGGCGGCCTGTGCCAGTGCTTGGGCTGTGTTGGGGTAGTTTTGGAGGACATATGATTGTGGAAAAAAAAGATAGACCATACTCGTCAATACCGCTACCCGATGCGACAGTCGATTGGTGTGCACCAACCAGATGAGCCCCAGCACAAAGAGTGCGTCGAGGAGCATGGTCGACATGCTGACGACCGCGTCGAGGGTGAACGGTGGCTGGAACAACAGGGCGATTGGTGCGAGTAATAGATATATCGACGGTGGGTAAGGGTATGTCTGTGTGATGGCTTTGTTGCCGGCGACCGGGTTGAGTGTGCCGGAATTCTGCAGGTAGAGGTTGCCCCGCATCACATTTTCGAGCTGTTGGGCATGGACGGGCACGTCAATCGCCGGTGCACCAGGTGCGATCGACCCGGACACCTTCAAAACGAGTGCCATAACCAAGAGGATCACCGTTTGGCGTGTACGGAAGCGCAGACGCTCGCTCCCCCAGATGAGTATCATGGCAGCGCCAAACAGATTGAGGATTCCGTACCGCCAGCTGACAATCTGGAGGTTGTACTTTTCGAGGAGCATCAAGACCATGGCCCCGGCCACCGATACCAGCACCCACGACGTCGTGCTCGGGGCCCGGCTGGCGTGCAACGCGACCACGACCAACCCCATCCAGGCAATAATGGGCAGTATGTAGCCTGCTTCGACATCGCTGCGTCCTTGGATCGGCTGCTCACCACGTGCGCTGACAAAAGCCATGCATATATTCTGCAGGTAGGCAACCGTCACATCGCTGTTGTTGCACTCAACGATATACTGCGTGTCTGCTGGAATGTACAGGTGGATGTGGTAATGATGCGGCGTCGTGGGGAGCGGTATGGTATGCGTCGCCGAGCGGAGCGTTATGGAGGCGGGCGGGTCTTCGGCACGTGTGATGATTTGCATGTCGACGACACGCGGTTCGACAGTGTTGGGGAGCGGCAATGCTCCGAGGCGTTTGACGTGACGGAACCATAAGGTACTACCGAAAAATTCGGAGTATTCGCGTTGGCCGACCCCCGTGCTGTAGTTGGCAATCGAGGTGCTCGTTGCATCGATTCGCCAGGCACCACCATCACCCTGTACGACTGCGTAGTTACACAGCCACAAGGTGAGCAGAAGTGCGTACCAGTACCACCCGAAGGGTCGCGAGAATATGTTCATGACCATCGCATATCACAGAATTACTCGAAATTATAGCATATCAATACTATATTTACTACACACGGTCGTTTTTTTGGAGGTCAGGATGCGTCACTACGAACAGCATCGGTG
>JBFYTT010000077.1:0-3063 GCA_041300425.1 Roseiflexaceae bacterium | reverse complement strand
TGGGGTGTAGGGGCATCGGTCAATGTGCCATTCAAAACGGTGTATTCGATCGAGCCGACTGCAGGCAAAATTCTCGGATTCCGAGAAGGCGTTGCTGGCACATTAACGAATATTTATGCAGGTCCATACGCGACTGCAGACGCTCTTACGGCGACAAACGACGCTTTTGCATCGAGCATCACAGCGGCTTCTCATGATACTGGTCTCGTAGCGCAGTTTGTCATCCCACACACAACGGGCGGTAACTCGAAACTGTACACCCGTACACTACAGACCATTACTTCGTTCCAATCATTAAGCTTACAGGCACAATTTGGCGAAGCACTCGTCTACAGCAGTACCACGTTGACGTTATTGCTTTCTAATTATTGGTCGAGTGCGGCAAGTAACGCTTCTGGGATTAAATTTCGATTCACGTTGCCATCCCCGCTCAAAGTCAGTGGCGCGCACAGCTCTACGTGCTCAGGAGCAAGTATTTCTGCAAACACTGGATCAAACTTAATCCACGTTCAGAATGCCAGCCTGAGTTTTCTGACCACATGTCAGATTCAAGTACCGGTGGCAATGCCGAGTGCCGGGGTGATCAATATCAACAGTACACTCGTGTCAAACATGGAGTCCGTGGGAGCAGTGCTGGTCAATAATGTGGCTGCGTCGTCAACAGATTTTAACTTTGGTCTTCCGACAAACACACGCACGCCGTATCCGACAAACACGCCGCTTCCAACTGCAACTGCAACTCCGACCCACACAGCGTCCAACACGGCAACCGCAACCAACACACATACACCTACCGCTACCTTTACCCCTACTGCGACGTTCACCCCCACACATACCCCTACGAATACCAATACTCCGGTTATCAGCCTGCCGACACCTGAGTTGCCCGGTCGTGGTGAAAGCGGACCTGTCATTGGATGGGGGGCCACAGCTCCATTCAAACTCAACGCAATCCCGGCAATTGCCAATAGTGGGATTACCAATCTCGCACTCGGCGCACGGCATGCACTCGCCGTTACTTCTGCGGGTTTAGTCATTGGCTGGGGGACAAATATGCGTGGGGAGCTCACGATCCCACGGCTCACGGATGTCGTCCAAGTTGCGGTTGGAACAGCCCACAGTGTCGCACTTAAAAGTAATGGCTCCGTCGTTATGTGGGGCCAAGCATCTGCCAGGACCGCCCCGGTCGGTGGCCGTTTGACCAACATTGCCAAAATAGCAGCCGGCAACCAACACACGATCCTGTTGGGCAACGATGGCAACGTATTTGTCTACGGCGATGCCGCGCAACGGTCCGCTGTACCAGATTTCACCGGCAAAACCATTGTTTCAATCGCAGCAGGCTCCGACAGCTCATTTGCCCTCGGCAGTGATGGAGCGCTCTACCGATGGGGCAAATCCATCGTCATCCCCGCACGCGTCTCGGGGAGCGTCCAACGCATCTACGCGAGTGGGACGTTGTATGGCGCACTGCGGAGCGACGGCGAGTTGGTTGTGTTTGGACCCGGCGTCGCTGCACTCAATCCAACGGACAGCGCAACCAAGATAAGTGCCGCGACCGCTGGTTGTCCATGCCTTGTCATCCCATCCATGGAACGACTCCAGTCGCTGAGCCAGACCAAATGGGGTGTGCTGCTGAGTCGCACCAATCGTCCTGCACGTGCCTACAGCGTGCAGGGTGCGCAAGTGCCAGCACGGATCCCCACCGCCTACCACCAGTTGATAGGGTCGCCCAACCACGGATACGCACTTGCTATCAATGTGCCAGTTGCACCAACGCTCATACCCACGCGTGATACAGCGCTCACATTGTCTATTCGCACTGCACCCAAATATCAGACTGCAGGGTTCCTCTCTATTTGGGGAGCAGACGCACGCCTTACCAACATCCCGCCTGATGCCGAAGATGCACTCTATCAAGTCGTCAGCGGCGCCCGGCATGTCAGTGTTTTGCGCACCGATGGTGTCGTGTTGGGTTGGGGCGACAATCAATACGGTCAATCGTCAATCCCACCGAATCTCTCACAGCCACGTGCCATGACCGACACACTGCGCATTGTCGCCCTCGCCGCAGGCACCAACCACACCTTGGCACTCCGAGCCAATGGCGCAATTGTCGGCTGGGGTAACAACGACGCAGGGCAATTGACCATCCCGTCCGAATGGACTCGGGGCAATCCGACAATTACCCCAACTACTGCCCGCACGGCAACCAGCACCGAAACACCAACACTGACGGACACACTCGTGCCCGGTGTGTCGACTGCAACAGCGTCGAGAACGGTTTCATCGACACGGACGCAGACCGCGACTCGGAGCAGAACCCCCACGACGTCGCGGAGCCCGACAACGACCATATCCGCTGACGCACCACGCGTCATCCAAGTAGCAGCCGGCGCGCGCCACTCCGTCGCGCTCCTCACCGATGGCTCGGTCCAAACCTGGGGCGACAACACCTTTTTGCAACGCGTCCAACCACCAATGAGCGCAGTGGTCAAAATCGCCGCCGGCGCTTGGCACACACTCGCATTACGGAGCAACGGTACGGTCATCGCATGGGGACGCAACGACCTCAGTCAAATCGAAGTGACCTCGTATACCGATGTCATCGACATTGCTGCCGGTGGGAACACCAGTGTCTTGTTGCTCAAAAACGGTCAGGTCATCGTAATAGGCGACACCTCTGAGAAACAAGCCGAGTCACCCGAACAGCCTATGCAATCGATTGCCGCTGGCGAATCTCATATTCTCGCACTGACACTCGACAGCGAGGTCCGCGGCTGGGGCTTGAATGCAGATCAACAACTCGCTCTGCCGACAGAATATGCGCAGGCCTTCCAAATCTCTGCGGGCTCAACGTTCAGTGCAATGCTTGCACGAGCTCGTACGTTGCCTACTCCGACCGCACCCGCGCAGACCGAAACAGGACCTCAGCTTCCATTGGCCGCTACTGCTGCACCGCTTATCCCCAGCGGCGATCAGGCAATGGTCATCCGCGACGGTGTTTCGTCTCTTGTCTCATCGGTACCCGTCAGTGCGCTGGAACTCTCTGCGAGCATGGAT
>JBFYTT010000072.1:0-2507 GCA_041300425.1 Roseiflexaceae bacterium | reverse complement strand
GCCAATGACGACGGCCTCTATGTCGTCAAGTTCCGTGGTGCCGGCCAGGGGAGCGGTGCGCTCGTTGCTGAACTCGTGGTCGGTGAGCTCGCCCGAGCCATCGGTTTGCCGGTGCCCGAGCTGGTGTTCATTGACATAGACCCAGTGTTGGGCCGATCCGAGCCTGACGGTGAAGTGCAGGCACTCATCCAAGCGAGTGCCGGATTGAACCTCGCGTGTGACTTCCTCCCTGGGGCGTTGCCATTTGATGGTGCCATGGCTGTGCATGTCGAACCTGCATTGGCGTCTGCGATTGTTTGGTTTGATGCATACGTCACAAACATCGATCGGACAGCACGCAATACCAACATGCTCTGGTGGCATCGTTCGTTGCAGGTAATTGACCATGGGGCAGCATTGTATGTTATGCATGCGTGGGAAGGCTACGAATCTCGCATCGCGAGCCCGTTTGTAGCTACCCGAGACCATGTGTTGCTGGCACGAGCAACCGACATCCTTGCAGCCGATGCCACATACAGTCCGTTGATTACGCCGGAACTTGTCGCGTACGTAACCGGATTGGTGCCATTGGCTTGGTGGCCATTAGGTCAACGTTGGCAACATCCTGAGCAGGTCCGCGATGCCATGCGGCACTACCTCGTCGAGCGGATAACCGGACCGCGCGCGTTTGTCGCCGAAGGAGTACGCGCACATGATGCACTCCTATGATTACGCGGTGATTCGGGTGACCCCCAAGCTCGAACGTGGTGAATGCATCAATGCAGGTGTTGTCCTCTATTGTCGGACCATGCGTTACTTGGTAGCGCATACGTATCTCGATGAACAACGGCTGTGCGCACTCGATCCTTTGGCAGACGTAGAAACCATTCGTACGCAATTGGCGTTGTTCGCAGCCATCGCGGATGGAGCCACAGATGCTGGACCCATTGCTCGGTTACCACACGCAGAGCGCTTCCATTGGTTGGTTGCCCCACGCAGTACCATCTTGGCGGCCGGACCTGTTCACTGCGGCTTGTGTAGCGATCCCGTCGAGCAGGCAATCCAGCTGTATCGTCGCTTGGTTACCTAAAAATCCCCCCGTTGCCGCGGCAACGGGGGGAATGCAGGCAATATGTTATGGCGTTCGGATGAGCAAGGTAATTGTTGTCCCGTCGGCCACCAATGCACCGATCGCAGGTTCGGTGCTAACAACCACACCCGGATCAATCGTATCGCAGATGGTGCCCAAGATGTCGCAGCCTTGATAGATGTTGGTGCCGAGTGTCAATTGTGAACCGCGGATAATCGCCTGTGCATCGGCTTCGGTCGTGCCGGTCACATCGGGTACGCGGCGTTTGTTGCCGATGCTGACATAGAGCCGTACCGTATCGCCGAGTTGGATCGGAGCGCCTGCTACCGGATCTGTCCGAATGATTGCATCCTCGGGTACGGTCAGGTTGCTTTCTTCGATGAGGATTGTGCGCAACCCAAGGAGTTCGATCTGTTCGCGCACCGCATTTGCGGGTTTGCCGGCGATATCAGCCGGCACTGTAGACGCTGATCGACCCAAACTCAACACATAATATACTGTTTTGTCTGTTGGGATGGGGCTGTTGGCCGGGGGACGTTGACTCATCACCAAGCCTGCCGGGATTGCATTTGAATACGCAGCCGGATCGGCTTTGAGAATCAATCCCATGGTGCGGGCTGCATCAATGACCGATGCTTCGTCGTAATTCAGAAAATCAGGAACTGCGGTCAATGAACCTGCTGGTACCGCAGCCCGTACGGTCCCCGCACTGGCGCTGTCGGTGGTGGCTGCAGGTGCGCCCATCAACCCTTTGAGCGGGCCCATCAACAGCAGATACACCAATGCGACGGCCAACGTCAGGAGCATCAACAAAATGATGAATCCACCGAATTCGCGCCCGTTCCGTGTGGGCATTGGCGAAGTAATGGTTGAGCGCTTCGGGGGCAAATTGCGCATATTTGTGTTGAGTGGGCCTGTCGCTGGATTCTGGCGGAGATTACCCGTGCGGACCCCTTGTGGGGCGGTGATGCGTACTTCGGATTCTTCTTGGGTACGGAGCAGGCTGGCGAAT
The DNA here is from genome assembly GCA_041300425.1 of Roseiflexaceae bacterium. Classification (GTDB taxonomy): domain Bacteria; phylum Chloroflexota; class Chloroflexia; order Chloroflexales; family Roseiflexaceae; genus UBA965. The sequence goes on along the minus strand of JBFYTT010000072.1, from coordinate 426 downwards.
TCGCGTGCCGTCGCAGGTCTGTCGTTGGGGTTTTTGGCAAGTGCGCGCAAAATAAGTTGTTCAAGCGCAGGCGATACATTGGGATTGTGTCGGCGAATCGGGGGTGGTTTGGAACTCACATGTTGCAACGCGACTGCGACCGCACTGTCCCCTGTAAACGGTAATTGACCGGTCAATGCCTCGTAGAGGGTAACGGCGAGTGCATAAATGTCGGACTGCGCAGTCGCTGGCTGGCCCTTTGCTTGTTCGGGGGAGATATAGTCAGCGGTACCGAATGTTACCCCCGTTTCGGTTTGGGCAGTCGATAATCCGCTTTTGGCAATCCCGAAATCAGTTATTTTGGCGGTGCCGTCGTGTGTCACCAGGATGTTTTGTGGCTTCACGTCTCGGTGCACCATACCCAAGTTGTGCGCGGTGTCGAGCCCG
>JBFYTT010000032.1:0-4190 GCA_041300425.1 Roseiflexaceae bacterium | reverse complement strand
AGCAGCATGGTAGATGACATGAGGCGATGTTTGAAGACGAATTTGAGCCCCTCGAACGCATCCTTCATCAGTACCGGTGGTCGATTGGAATCGACAATAACGGGTCGCATCATAACGGCGGCAGCGACTACCGCGAGGTAGGACGCAGCGTCGATCCAATAGAGTGGTACAACGCCATAGACAGAAATCAAAATGCCGGCTATGGAAGGACCTAGGACCGTGGCAAGTTGCCACGAAATAATCCCGGCGCTCATTGCCTGCGAGAGCATTGGTGCGGGGACGAGCGCGGGTATGAGGGCTTGCCGTGCCGGCATTTCGAACGCCGAGGCGATGGCGGTCACGACCACCATGGCATAGACAATCATGAGATTGGGCGTTTCGAGGCCGCCCGCTATTGCCAGAATAATCGACGCAAACAATGCCACAAACGATGTCACCATGATGACTTTGCGCCGTTCGAAGCGGTCTGCTGCTACCCCAGCAAACAGTGCGGTGAGGATCATCGGGACGAGGCGCAACAGACCAATGAAACCGAGTGCTAACGCAGGATTGAGTCCTTGTTTCGTAGCGATTTCGTAGACTTGCCAATCAACTGCCACCATGCGCATCTGCGAACCAGTAATCGATATCAGTTGCCCTGTCCAGAGCAGTCTGAAATCGCGGTACTTCATCACACTAAGGAAACCGGACTGTCGTTCCATTATGCCGTCCATTAAATCTGAATGAAGAGATTATACCTGACGAGTCGCATCTCCGAGAAAACAGGAGCAGGTGAAGTGTTGCACAGAAAAACCGCCGTCCATGTTGCCATGGGCGGCGGTCGTTGGCGGGGAGAGAGAGATTTGAACTCTCGAAGGGTTGCCCCTTACGGAATTTCCAATTCCGCGCACTAGGCCACTATGCGACCTCCCCAAATGTGAAAACAGCCAGCCGTAGGCTGGCTGTATCGTGGTGCCAAGTACCGGGGACGATCCGGTGACCTCGTGTTTTTCAGACACGCGCTCTACCAACTGAGCTAACTTGGCATAAACTGTTTGGTGGGCGATGACGGGCTCGAACCGCCGACACCCTCGGTGTAAACGAGGTGCTCTACCAACTGAGCTAATCGCCCCGACCAAGAGGGTGTGTGGTGCCGAGAATGGGACTTGAACCCATACGAGCATTGCTGCTCACTAGCCCCTCAAACTAGTGCGTCTGCCAATTCCGCCACCTCGGCAACTGAACGGTAGTATACGCTTACCAGATAGTATTTGTCAAACCGAGTTTTTTGCGCAGTATATGTTGTCCTCTCGAATCACAACATACCACACGACACCGTGCGTAACCCGCTGCAACTGCAACAGATGTGCGATGACCGCTTTTTTGGACGACCCATCTCTTTGGCTATGTTTTCTTGACAATACAAAATGTATGTTATAAATTACATTTAGTAATACTCAAGTTACATGCGAGAGAGATTATGACGACACACGAAAAGAGTGCATGGGTGAGTGTAGGGGTGCTGATATTGTTGTATGTACCATATTTTATTGATGTGAATGCGCACCCCATGGAGTCACTGTATCGGTTTTGGGTTGTTGCGATGGGGATGGCAGTGATTATGGTGCTTTTTCATGCGATTGATGCCATCATCCATGTACTACAAAGACGTAGTGGTACAGCGCAACTTATTGATGAGTTAGATCGTGTGATTCAACAAAAGGCCACTACAGTGGCTGGGGCGATGCTATCGTCAGTAATCGTGGTATGGATTATTGTGATGATGTATGCGTTACCTGTGTTGGGCATATCCGTTGTTGAGACAAAAAGTGACGTTGTGTTGACGCATATTGCATGGCCGATTGAGCAGGTCATGCGGGCAATTCAGTGGTTATTTGCTGGTTTTGTGGTGTCGAATATTGTATTTTATGTCGCAGTAATTGTGCAGTATCGGAGGATTCATCGTGAGCATTAAGCCGGTTATCACCAATCGAATCCGGCAATTGCGTTTTTTCCATCAAGAAATGACCCAGCAAGGATTAGCAGATCGTGTCGGCATTACCAGACAAACCGTGATTGCCCTCGAACAGGGCAGATACTATCCATCGTTGGAACTAGCGTTTCGTATTGCGATCATATTTGGGGTGACTATAGACGAGGTTTTTCAATATCATGTTGACGCATGATGGGTACGACTGTTGTTTGTACCAATACACAAAAAAGATGGTCAACATCTAAGGAGAATAAAACAACGAAAGGCCCACGACCTGATGGTCGTGGGCATGGGTGGCTGGGGTACAAGGATTCGAACCTCAACTGTCTGATTCAGAGTCAGATGTACTACCGTTATACTATACCCCACCGAGGTCAAGTGGTGCCGATGAAGAGATTCGAACTCTTACGAGGTCACCCTCACTACGCCCTGAACGTAGCGCGTCTGCCAGTTCCGCCACATCGGCGCAGCCACTTGTTCCTGTCGTACTGTACACGAAACGCGCGCGGTTTGTCAAATCCAAATCACTGTGCGTTCAGCGGAGTGTGACCACCGAGAACGCTTCGGGGATGTGAGAATCATAGACCCCGTGCGGATTCAAGCTCCAGCCGGGATTTTGTGGGAGTGCTGCGCCGTGTACCTGCAACGCTTCGAAACGCGAAAAATCGCAACGTAGGACAGCGCCCGGCTTGGGTTCGAATCTGCCGCTTTTGAACATGAATCCAATGCTCTCCCAAGGAATTGCCAATTCGACCGTCCAGCCGCGGTCTACATCGCGGTGGTCGTTGATCGTACCTTGTACATCTACCGCACACTGCAGGCCGGGGAGGTCATAGTCGAGGAATCCCCAGCGCCGGCCGCGTGGATGTTTACCGTATCGATAATCCTGGAAGCCTCCGAGGATGTCGACCGTACGCGTGTACACGTCGAATTCTGGTCGATCAAAACGCCCGCCACGTGTGTGTGCATCCTGCCATATAAAGAAGCATTCATAGAGTGTGCCATACGAGTTTATCTCGAGCTCGTAGTAGCAATCGTCCCCGCCGATAAAGATTTCGACATCGTTATCCAGCCAAATGAAACTGTCTCGTTGGGTCATTGTGGCGCTGACAAACGGTTCTTCGACCCAATAGCCAACGTACAAATGCGTATCGTCGTACAAACATGCCACGCGGGTATCGTAGAGCGCTGGCGCACCGCTCACCATGTCGACGAATCGTGGTGAACGACGCGCAGATGCCCAAGGCTCTTTGGTGAGGTCACCGTTGATGGGGATGACCGACGTCGTGCGTATTGCATCGATGTGCGTCAGTCGCTCTGGTCCGATGCCGTATGTACTCATGTGTATGCTCCTGTATCCATCGAACGTTGTGAACACGTATCGAACCCGATGTGGGCCTATTCCGTGGGAGGTGTCAATTGTGCCAGCATACCGCCATCAGCGTGGATGGCAGCACCGAGCACAAATGCTGCGTCAGGACCGGCTAACCAGTGGATGACATGGGCGATGTCTGCGGGCTGACCGACACGGCCAATTGGCTGGACACGCGCCCAACCAGCCAAACTCGCTTCGACACCATCACCGTGGGCGATGTCGCTCCGCAACATGGCCGTGTCGATGGCGCCCGGAACCACACAATTGGTGCGAATGCCCAATCGCCCATAGTCCATCGCCATCTGGCGCGTCAACGAGACGACTCCGCCTTTGGAGGCGGCATATGCGGCAATGTTCGTGGTCGTGGCAAATGAGTGCGGCGAAGCGATGTTGATAATCGCGCCTGCCTGTTGTGCCAACATCGTTGGCAACACCGCTGCACTGCAGAGGTAGACACTGCCGAGGTTGGTATTGAGGATCCGCTGCCATTCACCCCAACTCGTCAAATGCAACGGTTTGCTGATCAGGATGCCGGCGTTGTTGACGAGCACATCGATGCGGCTATAACGTGCCAGCACGCTGGCAACCATCTGCTGTACCGACGATTCGTCCGAGACATCGCAGCGTACTGCCATGTGTGCTGACGGTTGGGTGGTGCCTGCGAGGGTGCGCTGTGCAGCGGTCAGGTCGATGTCGGCAGCGACCACCCAATCGCCGCGTTCGGCGAAGGTGAGTGCGGTGCCTTGGCCAATCCCTGATCCTGCTCCGGTGATGATGATAACGCGGCTCATTGATGCTCCTCTGTCGTTGCGTTGTGGTTGGCTGTTGTGGTCTCTGATAGCG